>NZ_JBEXKG010000006.1:0-117254 GCF_040609555.1 Streptomyces sp. NPDC004658 | reverse complement strand
CTGCGCATCCGGCGCGGCCTGCCAGGAGCACCGGCACCGGCGTCCCCGGCCCCGCCCGTGGCAGCGGCCTGGCCGGCCGAGCCCTCCGCGGCCGAGCGGGTGCGCCGTACCGGACGTTCGCCCGCCGCGCGGCCCGCCGCCGCCCTGGCCGGGCGGGTCGGAGCGGGTGGGAGCTGGCCCTTCAGGGGGCCCCACTCGTTGGGGTCGGGCACGCCCGGGGGCAGCACCTGGCGGCGCTTCGGGCCGCCGTGCTCGGACTCGCCGGGTTCCTTCGCGCCGGGCCAGGCCTTGGCGACGCGGGCGGCGAGGACGAAGTCCTTGCGCAGGGGGTGGCCCTCGAAGGTCTCGGGGAGCAGGAGGTGGTCCAGGCCCGGGTGGCCATCGAAGACGACGCCGAACATCTCGTGGGTCTCGCGCTCGTGCCAGGCGGCGCCCGCGTAGACGCCGACGGCGGAGGGCAGGGCCGGGGCGTCGTGCGGCACGGTGGTGCGCACCAGGAGCCGGCGGACCGGGTGCAGGGCGACGACGTGCGCGCAGACCCGGAAGCCGGTGCCCGGCTCGTCGACCGCGCTCAGCCAGTCGAAGTAGGTGCAGGACAGGGTCGTACGGGCGGTCTCCAGGGCGGTGAGCCAGGCGGACGGCGGTACGTCCACGGTGAGGACGTCGTAGGACTCCTCAGCGGTGGCCTGCGTACCGAAGAGTTCCTCCGCGGGGGCGGGCAGCCAGCCGGCGGCCGTGCTCATCGCGGGCCCCCTTCACCGGCCGGCGCCGGCGGCGGCACCAGGCCGCTCTGGAGGGCGGCGGCGGACGGCCGGACGGGCCCGTTGCCGTACCGCTCCCCCAGCGACTCGCGGGCGATCTTCTCCTGGAGCTTGAGGATGCCCTGGAGCAGCGCCTCGGGGCGCGGCGGGCAGCCGGGGACGTAGACGTCGACGGGAATGATCTGGTCGACGCCCTTCGTCACCGAGTACGAGTCCCAGTAGGGGCCGCCGCAGTTGGAGCAGGCGCCGAAGGAGATGACGTACTTGGGTTCCGGCATCTGCTCGTACAGGCGCTTGACCGCCGGGGCCATCTTGTCCGTCACCGTGCCCGACACCACCATCAGGTCGGCCTGGCGGGGGCCCGGCGCGAAGGGGATCACGCCCAGGCGGATGAAGTCGTGGCGGGCCATCGACGCGGCGATGAACTCGATCGCGCAGCAGGCAAGGCCGAAGTTGAACACCCAGAGCGAGTAGCGGCGGCCCCAGTTCAGGACGACCTTCATCGGCTCGGGGGCGAGGCGGGCGAGCGCGCCCAGCCTCTTCGGCTCCGGCAGGTACACGGTCTCGGGGGCCGAGGGGTTCACGTCCATGCCAGGACGCCCTTCTTGTATGCGTACAGCAGGCCGACGGCGAGGAAGCCGAGGAAGATGAACATCTCCACGAGGGTCGTCGCGCCGTAGCCGGGGGCGGCGAAGACCGTCGCCCAGGGGAACAGGAAGATCGAGTCGACCGCGAAGACCACGTACAGGAAGGCGTACACGTAGTAGCGGACCTGGGTGTGGGCCCAGCCCTCGCCGACGGGGTCGACGCCGCACTCGTAGGTCAGGAGTTTCTCCGGTGTCGGCACGACCGGGCGCAGCAGGCGGCCGGCACCGAAGGCGACCGCGACGAAGAGCACGCCGATGAGGGCGAGCAGTCCGACCACCGAATAGGACCGGAAGTAGCCGGCCGCGACGACGTTCACCGCGGCGTACGACGAGTCCCCCAGCGTCTCCCGCACCGTTCGTCCCTCGCTCCCTGACCTCGTGACCCGTCCGCAGACCTCGTGACCTGTACGCACGGGAGTCTAGGCCCTGATAAAGAACCGGTAAGCAGCCCGTCGGGCCGTGGGACAGCCGGTACCCGGGATCGGGTGGGGTTTTCCCCCGGCGGCGGAGGGCGGCGTACCGCATGGCGTGGACGGGGCCGCGCACGGCAGGCTGATCAGCATGACCGCTCCCAGCCCCGCCGCCGACCGGACCGACGGCACCGACGAACGTGACGGCCGCACCGGAAACGGCGGACACGACGGCCTGCACCGGCTGCCACCGCCCCGGCCGGCCTATGACGCACACACGTGGAAGGAGATCGCGTATCTCCTGCTGAACCTGCCGGTGGCGCTGTTCGGCTTCACGTACGCGGTCACCGTGCTGGTGGCCGGCGGCACCCTCACGCTCACCGTGATCGGTCTTCCGCTGCTCGCGCTGTCCCTGCTGGGCGCCCGGCAGCTGGGCAAGCTGGAACGGGCCCGCGCCCGGAAACTGCTCGCGGTACGGGTGGAGGAGCCGTCGCCGCTGCCGCTCGGCAAGGGCGGCGGCCCGGTGCAGCGGCTGTGGATGGCGTTGAAGGACCCGGTGGGCTGGCGGACGCTGCTGTACGACGCCATCCGGCTGCCCTGGGGCATCCTCACCTTCTGCACGGTGCTGACCTCGTTGTTCGTCCTGTGGCCGGTGCTGCCGTACCTCGCGCGGGGCATGGCGAACCTGGACCGGGCGATGGTGCGCGGGCTGCTGTCGCCCTCGGACGAGCTGGAGCGCCGGATCGCCGAGCTGGAGTCCGACCGCGGGATCGTGGTGGACGCGGCGGCGGCGGATCTGCGCCGCATCGAACGGGACCTGCACGACGGTGCCCAGGCGCGGCTGGTCAATTTGGCGATGGGACTGGGCCTCGCCAAGGAGAAGCTGCTGGAGGACCCCGACGCGGCGGCGGAGATGGTGGCGGAGGCGCACGGCGAGGTGAAGCTGGCCCTCCAGGAGCTGCGCGACCTGGCCCGGGGCATCCACCCGGCCGTGCTCACCGACCGCGGCCTCGACGCGGCCCTGTCGGCGGTCGCCTCCCGCTGCACGGTGCCGGTGACGGTGACGGTGGACCTGCCGGCCCGGCCGGCGGCGGCCATCGAGGGCATCGCCTACTTCACCGTCTCCGAACTGCTCCAGAACATCAGCAAGCACAGCGGGGCCCGCTCCGCCTCCGTCGACGTCTGGCGCTCGGAGGACCGGCTGCTCATCCAGGTCCGGGACGACGGCCGGGGCGGCGCCCGGCTGGACGGGGGCAGCGGGATGCGGGGCCTGGCTGACCGGCTGGGCGCGGTGGACGGCCTGTTCGACCTGGACTCCCCGGCGGGCGGTCCGACGGTGGTCACGGCGGAACTGCCCTGGCGGAACCGACAGGAGTAAGCCCCCGCCGGCAGCCGGCCACCGCGCCGCCACGCGCGCGTGGGACTCGGAAGAGCCTCACGCGCGCGTGGCGGCTTTTTTGAGCCGCACACCGACAGCTTTCCGAGCCGCACACCGACAGCGCATTTACGGACGCACGGCCCCGGGGAGCGCGGGGTGGGGAAAACCCCCCGCTCAAGACGCCGACGGACTCCATGTCCCTGCAACGCCCCGCGGACGACCCTGGATGTACGGCTGGAACCGCCGCCGGAACGAGGAGAACGGGACGACACCGATGGTCACGGACTACGGACAGGGGTACGCCACCCGCAGCGAGCCGCGGCACCGGCTCCCCGCCGGGCTGCGGGCGCCCTTCGAGGCGCGCAGCTGGCGCGAGTTCGGCTACGTGCTGCTGAGCCTGCCGGTGGCGACCGTCCTGTTCTCCTGGACGGTGACGATGGTCGCGCTCGGCGCGGGACTGCTGGTGACCTTCCTCGGCATCCCGGTGCTGGCGGCGGCGCTCGCCGGCTGCCGGGGCTTCGGCGTGCTGGAGCGGGCGCGGGCGCGCGGCCTGCTGGGCCTGGAGGTGTCCGACCCGGAGCCGCTGCGGCCGCGCAAGCCGGGCGCGGCGGCCTGGATGGGCGCGGTGCTCAAGAGCGGTGCCTCCTGGCGGCACGTGCTGTACGCGCTGGTGCAGTTCCCGTGGGCGGTGTTCTCGTTCTCGGTGGCGGTGACCTTCTGGTCCTGTGGCTGGGGGCTGCTGACCTATCCGGTGTGGTTCTGGGTGTTCCCGGCGTACGCCGGCGAGGGCGGGATCCAGCTGTACGGCGACGCCCATCACAGCGTCTACCTCGACAACCCCTTCGAGATCACCGTGACGGCGCTGGTCGGGCTGGTGTTCACGCTGGCCACGCCCTGGCTCGTACGGGCCCTGACGACCGTGGACGGGCTGCTCGTGCGGGGGCTGCTCGGGCCGTCGCCGCTGTCGGCGCGGGTGGTGGAGCTGGAGTCGGACCGGGGGGTCGTGGTCGACACGGCCGCCGCCGATCTGCGCCGCATCGAGCGGGACCTGCACGACGGGGCGCAGGCCCGGCTGGTGAACCTGGCGATGGACCTGGGGCTGGCGAAGGAGAAGCTGCGGGAGGACCCGCGGACGGCGGCGCGGATGGTGGAGGAGGCGCACGGCGAGGTGAAGACGGCCCTCCAGGAGCTGCGCGACCTGGCCCGGGGCATCCACCCGGCCGTGCTCACCGACCGGGGCCTGGACGCGGCCCTGTCGGCGGTCGCCTCCCGCTGCACGGTGCCGGTGAGGGTCGAGGTCGACCTGCCGGCCCGGCCCGCGCCCGCCATCGAGGGCATCGCCTACTTCACCGTCTCCGAGCTGCTCCAGAACATCAGCAAGCACAGCGGGGCCCGCTCCGCCTCCGTCGACGTCTGGCGCTCGGAGGACCGGCTGATGCTCCAGGTCACCGACGACGGCGTGGGCGGCGCCGACCCCTCCCAGGGTTCCGGGCTGGCCGGTCTCGCCGCCCGCCTGGGCGCGGTGGACGGCATCCTCATGGTGGACTCCCCGGCGGGCGGCCCCACCCGGGTGATCGCGGAACTGCCCTGGCGCGGCTGACCGCCCGAACGGCTCAGAGCGGAGCGCGGGACGGCATGCGCCAAGGCGCGTAGGCGACGGCGCGCCTGCGCCCGAGCGCTCACGCGACCTCACGCCTGTGCCTGAACGGCTGAGCAGTGGCGCGCCTGTCGCCTGAACGGCAGCGCAGCAAGCGCCTGAGTCCGTGAGCGGCGGCACCGCGCGGCGCGAGTGGATGCGTCCGCGCCCCCGAGGCGCGCCCCGGCCGCGCCCCCGGTATTCCGCCGGTATTCCCCCGCGTCCGGCGGCGGACCGGGGGGATTGCTGGAATGCTGGACCCCCGGAAGGACGCCCCGGGCGGACGGCGTCACGGGGGATCGGGCTTGGGGGGCCGGAAGAATCGTGGAGGACAGGGTGCGGGTGGTCATCGCCGAGGATTCAGTGCTGCTGCGGGAGGGCCTGACCCGGCTGCTGACCGACCGCGGTCACGACGTCGTGGCGGGCGTCGGCGACGCGGACGCGCTGGTGAAGACCATCTCGGAACTCGACGAGCGCGGTGAGCTGCCCGACGTGGTGGTCGCGGACGTACGGATGCCGCCGACGCACACCGACGAGGGCGTCCGGGCGGCCGTACTGCTGCGCCGGCTCCACCCGGGTCTCGGGGTGCTGGTGCTGTCGCAGTACGTCGAGGAGCGCTACGCCACCGAACTGCTGGCCGGTTCCAGCCGGGGCGTCGGTTACCTGCTCAAGGACCGGGTGGCGGACGTCAGGGAGTTCGTGGACGCGGTCGTGCGGGTCGCCGAGGGCGGTACGGCGCTGGACCCGGAGGTGGTGGCGCAGCTCCTCGGCCGCAGCCGCAAGCAGGACGTGCTGGCAGGGCTGACGCCCCGGGAGCGCGAGGTGCTGGGGCTGATGGCGGAGGGGCGGACGAACTCGGCGATCGCCCGGCAGCTGGTGGTCAGCGACGGTGCCGTGGAGAAGCACGTCAGCAACATCTTCCTGAAGCTCGGTCTGGCCCCGAGCGAGGGGGACCACCGGCGGGTTCTGGCCGTTCTCACCTACCTGAACTCCTAGTCGGCCGGTCCGGTGCCAGCCCCCCGTCAGCGCCGCGTCAGCCGCTCCCGCTTCGGTGGAGGGCGGGTACCCGGGAGGAAGGCCGGAGCGGCCCGCGAGGGGCGGCCGGAGGTCCGGACGGGAGCCGGAGGAGAGAACCTGCACACGCGCGGGGAGCGCCTTGACCGGTGCTTGGGCGATGCGGGACATGATGTGCACACAGCGCGACAGGCCGTCTCGAAATGTCGTCCAATCCATGGACGGCCTCGGGAAGGCGACCCTAACCGACGTAGGGTTGATCCTGGGATGGTCCGTGGGACGACCAGGCCCCGGACAGCCGCCTCGAAGGAGGTCCAGTTCAGTGACCAGCCAGGTCAGCAGCCCAGCGGAGCAGACCGACGGAACCGTCGTGGGAGAGCAGCGCAAACCGGGCGGCGTGAAGGACGTGCGGCGCTTGGACCGGGTGATCATCCGGTTCGCGGGGGACTCGGGTGACGGCATGCAGCTCACCGGGGACCGTTTCACCTCGGAGACCGCTTCCTTCGGCAACGACCTCTCCACCCTCCCGAACTTCCCCGCCGAGATCCGCGCCCCCGCCGGCACCCTGCCGGGTGTCTCGTCCTTCCAGCTCCACTTCGCCGACCACGACATCCTCACCCCGGGCGACGCGCCGAACGTCCTGGTGGCGATGAACCCGGCCGCTCTGAAGGCCAACATCGGCGACCTCCCGCGCGGGGCCGAGATCATCGTCAACACCGACGAGTTCACCAAGCGCGCCCTGCAGAAGGTCGGGTACGCGAGCGACCCCCTCCAGGACGGCTCGCTCGACGGCTACAGCCTCCATCCGGTGCCGCTGACCACGCTCACGGTGGAGGCGCTGAAGGAGTTCGACCTCTCCCGCAAGGAGGCCGAGCGCAGCAAGAACATGTTCGCGCTGGGCCTGCTGAGCTGGATGTACCACCGGCCCACCGAGGGCACCGAGAAGTTCCTGAAGTCGAAGTTCGCGAAGAAGCCGGACATCGCGGAGGCCAACATCGCGGCGTTCCGCGCGGGCTGGAACTTCGGCGAGACGACCGAGGACTTCGCGGTCTCCTACGAGGTCGCGCCGGCCACCAAGGCCTTCCCGGTCGGCACCTACCGGAACATCTCGGGCAACCTCGCCCTGGCCTACGGCCTGATCACCGCCTCCCGCCAGGCGGATCTGCCGCTGTTCCTGGGGTCGTACCCGATCACGCCGGCCTCGGACATCCTGCACGAGCTGAGCAAGCACAAGAACTTCGGCGTGCGCACCTTCCAGGCCGAGGACGAGATCGCGGGCATCGGCGCGGCGCTGGGCGCGGCGTTCGGCGGCTCGCTGGCGGTGACCACGACGAGCGGCCCGGGTGTCGCCCTGAAGAGCGAGACGATCGGTCTCGCGGTCTCGCTGGAGCTGCCCCTGCTGGTGGTGGACATCCAGCGCGGCGGCCCGTCGACGGGTCTGCCGACCAAGACCGAGCAGGCCGACCTGCTCCAGGCGATGTACGGCCGCAACGGCGAGGCGCCGGTGCCGGTGGTCGCGCCGAAGACCCCGGCCGACTGCTTCGACGCCGCCCTGGAGGCGGCCCGGATCGCGCTGACGTACCGGACGCCGGTGATGCTGCTGTCGGACGGCTACCTGGCCAACGGCTCCGAGCCGTGGCGCATCCCCGACCTGGACGAGCTGCCCGATCTGCGGGTGCAGTTCGCCGCCGGCCCGAACCACACGCTGAAGGACGGCACCGAGGTCTTCTGGCCGTACAAGCGGGACCCGCAGACCCTGGCCCGGCCGTGGGCGATCCCGGGCACCCCGGGTCTGGAGCACCGCATCGGGGGCATCGAGAAGCAGGACGGCACGGGCAACATCTCCTACGACCCGGCCAACCACGACTTCATGGTCCGCACCCGGCAGGCCAAGGTGGACGGCATCGACGTCCCCGACGTGGAGGTCGACGACCCGCACGGCGCGCAGACACTGGTCCTCGGCTGGGGCTCGACCTTCGGCCCGATCACGGCGGCGGTACGGCGGCTGCGCGCGGCCGGCGAGTCGATCGCCCAGGCCCACCTGCGCCACCTCAACCCCTTCCCGCGCAATCTCGGCACGGTGCTGAAGGGCTACGACAAGGTCGTCGTCCCCGAGATGAACCTCGGTCAGCTCGCCACCCTCGTGCGGGCGAAGTACCTGGTCGACGCCCGCTCCTACAACCAGGTCAACGGCATGCCGTTCAAGGCGGAACAGCTCGCCGCGGCGCTGAAGGAGGCCATCGATGACTGACGCCACCAACGGGCTGCTCCAGCTGGTCCCCAAGGCCGAGGCCAAGCAGTCGATGAAGGACTTCAAGTCGGACCAGGAGGTGCGCTGGTGCCCGGGCTGCGGTGACTACGCGATCCTCGCGGCCGTCCAGGGCTTCATGCCGGAGCTGGGCCTCGCGCGGGAGAACATCGTCTTCGTCTCCGGCATCGGCTGCTCCTCCCGCTTCCCGTACTACATGAACACCTACGGGATGCACTCCATCCACGGCCGCGCCCCGGCGATCGCGACGGGCCTGGCCTCCTCCCGCCGGGACCTGAGCGTGTGGGTGGTCACCGGTGACGGCGACGCGCTGTCCATCGGCGGCAACCACCTGATCCACGCCCTGCGCCGCAACGTCAACCTGAAGATCCTGCTGTTCAACAACCGGATCTACGGCCTGACGAAGGGCCAGTACTCGCCGACCTCCGAGGTCGGCAAGATCACCAAGTCGACGCCGATGGGCTCGCTGGACGCGCCGTTCAACCCGGTGTCGCTGGCGATCGGCGCGGAGGCGTCCTTCGTGGCGCGCACGATCGACTCCGACCGCAAGCACCTGACCGAGGTGCTGCGCGCCGCCGCCGACCACCCGGGCACGGCGCTGATCGAGATCTACCAGAACTGCAACATCTTCAACGACGGCGCGTTCGACGCCCTGAAGGACAAGCAGCGGGCCGAGGAGGCGCTGATCCGGCTGGAGCACGGGCAGCCGATCCGCTTCGGCGCGGACGGCGCCAGAGGGGTCGTGCGCGACCGGCAGACCGGCGATCTGAAGGTGGTGACCGTGACCCCGGAGAACGAGGCGGACGTCCTGGTGCACGACGCCCACGCCGATTCGCCGACCACGGCGTTCGCGCTGTCCCGGCTGGCCGACCCGGACACCCTGCACCACACCCCGATCGGAGTGTTCCGCTCCGTCGAACGGCCGGTCTACGACACGGCGATGGCCGAGCAGCTCGACACCGCGATCGAGCAGCACGGCAAGGGTGACCTGGCCGCGCTGCTGGCGGGTGGGGACACCTGGACGGTCGTCGGCTGATCCGTCCGTCGGCTCAGGAGGCCCGGGGCTGGTTTCCCCGGGCCTCTTCGTATGCGCGGCGGCTGTCGTCGTAGGCCCGGCGGCTCTCGTCGTAGGCCCGGCGGGCCTCCTCCACCGCGTCCATGCGGGCGTGCGTCCACCGGGCGAGGGCCCGGACCTGCTCCGCCGCCTCGCGGCCGAGGTCGGTGAGCGAGTAGTCGACGCGGGGCGGGATGACCGGCTTGGCGTCCCGGTGGACCAGGCCGTCGCGCTCCAGGGTCTGGAGGGTCTGGGTGAGCATCTTCTCGCTGACGCCCCGGCCGCCGAGGCCGCTGATCGCACGGCGCAGCTCGCTGAACCGGTACGGCCGCTCCAGCAGTTCGATCAGGACGAGGACGCCCCAGCGGCTGGTGACGTGTTCCAGGACCAGGCGGTGCGGGCACATCGCCTCGGCATCCACCGCGTTCTTGCTTACCGACATACCAGTACCTTACCTCAAAGTGGGTACTTTCGCTGGGTTAGTGCAGCTCCTAGGGTGAGTGACATACCCACTGGAGAAGGAGTCACCCACCATGAGCATCGTCGTCACCGGAGCCACCGGACACCTCGGCCGGCACGTCGTGGAGCAGCTGCTGGAGAGGGTCCCGGCCGATCAGATCACCGCCGTCGTGCGGGACGAGGCGAAGGCCGCCGGCCTCGCCGCCCGCGGAGTGAAGCTGGCCGTCGCCGACTACAACGCGCCCGAGACCTTCGACGGCCTGTTCGCCGCCGGTGACAAGGTCCTGCTGATCTCCGGCAACGAGTTCGACAAGGGCCGGGTCGGACAGCACACGGTCGTCATCGAGGCGGCCAAGGCGGCCGGCGTGGCACTGCTCGCCTACACCAGCGCCCCCGGCACTCTGACGGCCGCCCTGGCCGACGACCACCGGGCGACCGAGCAGGTGCTGCTCGCCTCCGGCCTGCCCTACAGCCTGCTGCGCAACGGCTGGTACCACGAGAACTACACCGAGAACCTGGCGCCGGTGCTGGAGCACGGCGCGGTGGTGGCCGCCGCCGGCGACGGCCGGCTCTCCTCGGCCGCCCGCGCCGACTACGCCGCCGCCGCGGTCGCGGTGTTGACCGGTGAGGGCCACGAGAACACGACGTACGAGCTGGGCGGCGACGAGGCGTGGAGCTTCGCCGAGTACGCGGCCGAGCTGAGCCGGCAGACCGGCCGGGAGATCGCCTACAACCCGGTCTCGGTGGAGGTGCTCACCGGCATCCTGACCGGCGCCGGGGTGCCCGCGCCGGTGGCCGGGATCCTGGCCGGCGTGGACGCCTCGATCGAGAAGGGCGAGCTGGTCGTCTCTTCCGGTGACCTGTCCCGGCTGATCGGCCGCCCGACCACGCCGCTCGCGGAGGCCGTCACCACCGCACTCAAGGGCTGATCCGGGCGGACCGCCCCGGTTGTCATGACCGTATGGCGATACGAGCATGACAGCCGGGGACGCCCGGCGTTACCTTCGTTCTCGTGCGTCCACGCCGGACGCGGAGCGAGAAGGAGGGGACGTGGCCGGGACATCCGAGGGTGAGCACCGCACAGGCCTGCTGAACGGCTTCGCCGCCTACGGGATGTGGGGGCTGGTGCCCCTGTTCTGGCCGCTGCTCAAGCCGGCCGGCGCCATGGAGATCCTGGCCCACCGCATGGTGTGGTCCCTGGTGTTCGTCGCCGCCGCGCTGCTCTTCGTACGCCGCTGGGCCTGGGCCGGAGAGCTGCTGCGCCAGCCCCGGCGGCTCGGCCTCGTCGCCGTGGCGGCCGGCGTCATCACCGTGAACTGGGGCGTCTACATCTGGGCGGTGAACGCCGGCCACGTCGTCGAGGCCTCGCTCGGCTACTTCATCAACCCGCTGGTCACCATCGCGATGGGCGTGCTGCTCCTCAAGGAGCGGCTGCGGCCCGTGCAGTGGGCGGCGGTCGGCATAGGCCTGGCGGCCGTGGTCGTGCTGACCGTCGGCTACGGCCGCCCGCCGTGGATCTCCCTCTGCCTCGCCTTCTCCTTCGCCACCTACGGGCTGGTGAAGAAGAAGGTGGACCTCGGCGGTGTCGAGTCGCTGGCCGCCGAGACCGCCATCCAGTTCCTGCCGGCGCTCGGCTATCTGCTGTGGCTGACCGCGCACGGTGGGGCCAGCTTCGTGAACGAGGGCGCCGGACACGCGGCCCTGCTCGCCTCCACCGGCCTCGTCACCGCTCTCCCGCTGGTCTGCTTCGGCGCCGCGGCGATCCGCGTGCCCCTGTCCACGCTGGGCCTGCTCCAGTACCTGGCCCCGATCTTCCAGTTCCTGCTCGGCATCCTCTACTTCCACGAGGCCATGCCGGCCGAGCGGTGGGCCGGGTTCGCGCTCGTCTGGCTGGCGCTGATCCTGCTCACGGGCGACGCGCTGCGGTGGGCGAGGCGCCCGGTGCGGATCGCGGTGCCGACGGCCCGCACGGCCGAGACGTCGGCACCGGCATCGGCACCGACATCGGCATCGGCATCGGCATCGGCATCGGCATCGACGCCGGCTTCCGCGTCGGCGTCGACTCCGGCGGACGCCTGACCCGGCGGGGCACGGCAGCGCGAGCGGGCGGAGTTCCCCCCTCCGCCGGCGCGTCCGGCTATAAGTGGGAGCCATGACCACTCAGGCGCCCGCCCCGCTGCACTGGAAGCTCGTCATCGACGCCGCCGACCCGCACGCCCAGGCCGACTTCTGGGCCGCCGCGCTGCACTACACCCCCGAGGACAACAGCGCCCTCGTCGAACGGCTGCTGTCCGTCGGCGCGCTGTCCGGGGAGGCCACCGTCGAGTACCACGGGCGGGCCGCGTTCCGTGATCTGATCGCCGTACGGCACCCCGACGACCCGTACGACCCCGAGACCGGCACCGGGCTCGGGCGGCGGCTGCTGTTCCAGCGGGTACCGGAGCCGAAGACCGTGAAGAACCGGCTCCACCTCGATCTAGACGCCGGCCCGGAGCGGCGCGCGGAGGAGGTCTCCCGCCTTCAGGCGCTGGGCGCCCGGGTGGTGCGCGAGGTGAAGGAGCCCGCGGGCCAGTGGGTGCTGATGGCGGACCCGGAGGACAACGAGTTCTGCGTGCAGTGACCCGGGGCCCTTGCACTCCGCGCGGGACGGGGCCGGTCAGGCCCGCGCCGCCGCCTCGGCCGCGCGGTCGGTCAGGCGGACCATGCGGGCGCGGGCGGACTCCAGCGGGCCCGGGTCGTCCGCGGCGGGTCCCGGCTCGGCGGTGAGGTCCGTCCACAGGTCGATCAGGTCGCGGCCGAGCCGCAGACCCTCCTCCGGGTCGCGGACCGCGCGCCAGGCGGTGGCCGCGCTCCTGACGTTGTCGTAGGCGGCCTCCCCGTCCCGCGCCTGGCGGCGCAGCCGGGCGACGTCCAGGGACAGCCGGAAGGCGCGGACCGGGTCACCGGCCAGGTAGGCGATGTAGGCGGACAGTTCGCGCAGGTGCAGCACCTCGGCGTGGTGCGGGCCGAACACGGCGGAGGCCTCGGCGAGCGTCCGGTCGGTCAGTTCCGCCGC
This sequence comes from Streptomyces sp. NPDC004658, assembly GCF_040609555.1. Lineage (NCBI taxonomy): Bacteria > Bacillati > Actinomycetota > Actinomycetes > Kitasatosporales > Streptomycetaceae > Streptomyces > Streptomyces sp. NPDC004658. The sequence continues at coordinate 104,571 of NZ_JBEXKG010000006.1, read as the reverse complement.
CGTGTCGATACGGCCCGCGCGCACGGCCTCGTTGATCCGGCTCATCGGCTCGGTGAGCAGCCGCGCACCCTCGGCGGTCTCGGTCAGCGGCCCGTCCCCGAGCACCTCCTCGGCGACGGCGTCGAAGCCACGGGCCGGGGTGGGGGTGGGCGCGGAGGGCTCCGGCGGTACGGCGGCGAGGGGGCTGGGGGCGGCGGGGCCCTGGCTGTCCGTGGCGGGCCCGTCGGTCACCGGCGCCGGTCCGGACTGCCCGGTCGGGGCCTGCGCGGTGCCCGGCGTGCCGGCCGCCGGCCGCGGGGTCAGCCGGACCGGCTCCCCCGTCACCCGGCTGGAGCCGTCCGCGGAGACCTCCAGGGGGACCACGCAGCCGGCGAGGTCGTCGTGGACCGTGGCGCGTATGGGCGCGCCGACGCTGATGGCCAGGCGCTGAAGGTGGTCGAGCACGGTCTGCTGGATCTCCTCGCCCGGTGCCGCCGCGACCGACACCCCGTCCACCGACGCGTCTCCCGCGCCGAACACCCGGACGGACACCGCCGCCGCGGGTCCCACGGGCTGCCGCGCCCGCTTCTTCTCGAAGCTGACTCCAGCCATCGGTGTCCCTCACTCCCCCGGCGTCGCAGTCCGGTCGTACGCGTCCTGCCCACCAGTGTGTCCGCTCCCACGAGGTTTCCACGTCACCGCGACGTCACAGCCTCGCACCAGCCGCACCCTGGCCAAAATTAATTGCTTATGCATAGAATGCACACGCATTCATTGCGGTACGACATGACGCGTCTGGGGGACCCATGAGCCGCCGCTTCCTCTTCGTCCTGGGCAGCGCCCGCGAGGCGGGCAACACCGAACTGCTGGCCCGGGAGGCCGCCGCGCAGCTGCCCGGCGACACCGAACAGCACTGGATCCGCCTCGCCGACCACCCACTGCCCGACTTCGTCGACCTGCGGCACGACAGCGACCACGTCCGGCCGTCCCCGGACACCCCGGCCGGCCTGCTGCTGGACGCCACGCTGGCGGCGACGGACATCGTGATCACCTCGCCGCTGTACTGGTACTCGGTGTCCAGCCTCACCAAGCGCTACCTGGACTACTGGTCGGCCTGGCTGCGCACCCCGGGCGTCGACTTCAAGGCGACGATGGCCGGCCGCACCCTCTGGGGCATCGCCGCGCTGGCGGACGACGAGCCGTCCGTCGCCGACCCGTACGCCGGCACCCTCAACAACTCTGCCGCCTACCTGCGGATGCGCTTCGGCGGGGTCCTGCTCGGCAACGGCAGCGCGCCCGGCGACGTACGCAGGGACACCGAGGCGCTGGCGCGCGCGAAGACGTTCTTCGCGCAGGACGCGCCCCTCGCGCGCTTCCCGTACGAGGCCGCCGGCGCCCGACTCCGGTGAGCGGACGCTAGGCGTTGATGTCCTTCGCCGTGAACCGCGCCCAGGCCGCCGCGCCGAACACGGCCGCGTACAGCGCCTGGAGACCGAGGTTCCTCACCAGGTCGTCCCAGTAGACGGGGTCGCGCATCAGGTCGGCGAAGGACAGCCAGTAGTGCGAGAACAGGTACGGCTGGAGCGCGTGCAGCTGGGGTATCTGGTCGACGATCTGCACGGTGATGAGCAGGCCGACCGTCGTCGCCATCGCCGCGATGCCGCTGTTGGTGAGCGTCGACACGAACAGGCCGAGGGCCGCCACCCCGACCAGTGACGCGGCGACGACCAGGGCGATCAGCAGAGCGCGGCCGAGTCCCTCGGCGAAGCTGATCCGGGTGCCGGAGATCGTCGTCAGCTCGCCGAGCGGGAAGAGCAGCGCGCCGACGAGCAGTGCCGAAACGGCGACGACCAGCGTGGCCAGCAGACAGAACGCCAGCACGGTCGCGTACTTCGTGAGCAGCAGCCGGGTGCGGCCGGCCGGGGCGACCAGCAGATAGCGCAGGGTACCCGCGCCGGCCTCCCCGGCGATCGCGTCGCCCGCGACGACGCCGACGGCCATCGGCAGGAAGAACGGCAGGGTCGCGGCGAGCGCGGTGAACACCAGGAACAGACCGTTGTTGGTGATCTGCGCGATGAACGCGGGGCCCTCGCCGCCGCCTCCGCCCGCCGGCCCACCGTCCCGCGTCTCGATCCTCACCGCGATCCCGACCAGCACCGGCACCGCGGCCAGCACCCCGAGCAGAGCGAGCGTGCGCCAGCGGCGGACGGTGGTGACCAGCTCGCTGCGCAACAGCCCGAGGGCCCACAGGGGGTTCGGCCGGCGCCCGGCGCCCGCCGGGTGCACATCAGCCCGCGACATCGAAGCCCTCCCCGGTCAGCGCCACGAACGCGTCCTCCAGCGAGGCCCGTTCGACGGTGAGGCCCCGCACCCGCACGCCCGCCGCGACCAGGGCCGCGGTCACCTCGGCGAGATCCCGCGCCGGGGGTTCGCCGGTGACCCGGTCACCGTCGGCCGTCACGTCCCCGACACCCAGCTCCTTCAGCACCCGTGCCGCCTCGGCCGGGTCCGGGGTGGTGACCACCAGCCGGTCGCGCGCCCCGGCGGCCAGGTCGGCCACCGCGCCCTGGGTGACGAGCCGGCCCTGTGCCATGACCGCCGCGTGGGTGCACACCTGCTCGATCTCGTCGAGGAGGTGGGAGGAGAGGAAGACGGTCGTACCGTCGGCCGCCAACTCCCTGACCAGGGTGCGGATCTCGCGCATGCCCTGCGGGTCGAGTCCGTTGGTGGGCTCGTCCAGGACGAGCAGTCTGCGCGGCTGGAGCAGCGCGGCGGCCAGTCCCAGCCGCTGCTTCATGCCGAGCGAGTACGCCTTCGCCTTCTTGCCGGCGGCGGCCGCGAGACCGACCCGGTCCAGTGCCGCGGCGACACGGGCGCGCCGGGTGCGCGGGTCGGCGGTCGGGTCGGCGGCGTCGTAGCGCAGCAGGTTGTCCCGGCCGGAGAGGAAGCCGTACAGGGCGGGGCCCTCGATGAGCGCGCCGACCTGCGGGAGGACCGCACGGGCCGCCCGCGGCATGGGCCGGCCGAGCACCCGGGCGGTGCCCGCGGTCGGCTCGATCAGGCCCATCAGCATGCGGATGGTGGTGGTCTTGCCGGAGCCGTTCGGGCCGAGGAAACCGAAGACGCTGCCCGCCGGGACGGTCAGGTCCAGACCGTCCACGGCGAGCTGTCCGCCGCGGTAGCGCTTGGTGAGGCCGCGCGTGGCGATCACACTCGCCGTCGCGTCGCCCGGGTCCGGCTGCGTGGCGGACGGTTCGTCCATCGGCTCCCCTCGGTTCATCCGGTACGTCTCATCCGGTGCGCCTCACCTGGTGAGTCTCATCCGGTGCGTCTCACCCGGTGCGACCCGCCGGTGAGGTCACTTCCCCGCGTCGGCCGCCTTCACCAGGGCGTCCTTGGTCACCGCGCCGGCGTACACCTTGCCGTCGTCGGTGATCAGGGCGTTGACCAGGCGGGTGGAGAAGACCGTGCCCTTGCCGAACTTCCCGGAGACCGGGTCGCCCAGCGAGCCGAGGAAGCCGCCGAGGTCACCGCCCTGGGAGCCGGTCGGCAGGCCGCCCTTGGCACCGGTGTCGAAGGTGGCGACGGACGTCCAGCCCTTGCCCAGCACGTTCAGCCCGTCCATGCCCTTCAGGCCCCCGGCGAGGTCCTCGCCGTGCTCCGGGGCGTGCTCCCGGGCCCCGGCCGCGTCCTTCTCCTCGGTGACCTTCGCGCCCTTGGGCGGGGTGAAGTCGAACGTGGAGGCGGCCGGCCGGGCGAAGGAGACCTGGGTGAAGCCCGCGTCGAGCACGGCGGCGCCGCCGCTCCTCGGGGTCAGCGTGAACTTGAGCGGCATGCCGGTCTTCGCGTCCACGGCGATGCTGATCGCGCCCACCGTGGTGCCGGACTGCCTGGGCCGGATCAGCAGCTTGTAGGCGTCGCGCCCGGCGACCTGCGCGGTGCCGTCGACGGTGACGGAGGTCGTGTCGTCCACCGACTTCAGGGCCTGGTCGGCGAAGTCCTTGGGCGTGGCCGGCGGCTCCGCCTCGCGGTCCTTGCCGGAGCGGGCCCCGGTGGAGTGGTAGACCTCGTTGCTCTTGCTGTCGTAGCCCCAGACGTCCTTGCCGTCGTGGATCAGGCTGTACTCGGCGCCGCTCTCCAGCAGCGACAGCTTCTGCCGGTCCGGGCCGTCGGCCGCGACGCGCAGGGTGTGCGTGCCGGAGACCAGCTCGGTGAGCTTGGCCTGCGGGTCGGCGGAGGAGCCGTCGCCCGAACCGCCCCGGTCCGCGCCGGACATCAGGCCGTTCTCCAGGCCGCCGAGGTCGGGCAGGCCGAGGTCGGTGCTGATCTTCACCGTGCCGGACAGCTGCTGCACGTCCGACTTGGCGATCTTCTCGATGAGCTGCTGCGCGCTGATCTTCGGCAGGTCGGGGTCACCGGAGTCGGCGAGCGCCGGGACCAGCCCGATCGTGGCCGCCGCCACCCCCACCACCGCGACCGGCACGGCGTACCGGGCGGCCTTGCGCCGGCCGGAGCGCGAGTGCTCGTCCCGCGCGGCGCCCACTGCGTCGTCGGATTCGTACGGTGCCATGTGTGCCTTACCTCCGTCGTCGGCGGCGGCTGTCCTCACGCTGGTCCGCTGGTTCCGCTGGTCCACCCTGAGCCGCCATTCTCACCCGAAACGGTGAGGAGTGGTGATTTCCGTGGTGTCCATCTGACCAAATCGCCCGTGAACAAGCGTCAGACCTCGGAGCCAACTCCGTCTACACCTGCGGTATGACACCCGGGGGTGGTTTCTCCCCCGACCCGTAGGGGTCGCCCCGGCCCGAAGGGGTCGTCCTGGCCCGTAGGGGTCGCCCCGACGCGTAGGGGTCGCCCCGACGCGTAGAGGTCCGCCTGACCCCAAGGGGCCGTCTCGGGCACCGGCGCCCGTACGGGTGACGACCGGGTCAGCCGGCGCGGTGCACGACCGCGTCGCACAGCTCCAGCAGCGCCGCCTTGGCGTCGCACTCGCGCAGCGGGGCGAGCGCGGACCGCGCCTCCTCCGCGTACCGGACGGTGTCCCGGCGGGCCTGCTCCAGCGCGGGGTGCGCGCGCAGCGCGGCCAGCGCCTCGGCGTGCCGGGCGTCGTCGCTGAGGTCGGAGTCCAGCAGCTCGCACAGCGCGACGTCCTCGGCCAGCCCCAGCCGGGCGGCCCGCTCGCGCAGCCGGAGCACCGGCAGGGTCGGGATGCCCTCGCGCAGGTCGGTGCCCGGGGTCTTGCCGGACTCGTGGGAGTCGGAGGCGATGTCCAGGACGTCGTCCGCGAGCTGGAAGGCGACCCCGAGCCGCTCCCCGTACTGGGTGAGCACGTCGACGATCCTCTCGTCGGCGCCGGACATCATCGCGCCGAACCGGCAGGACACCGCCACCAGGGAGCCCGTCTTGCCGGCGAGCACGTCCAGATAGTGCTCGACCGGGTCTCGGCCGTCCGAGGGACCCGCGGTCTCCAGGATCTGGCCGGTGACGAGGCGTTCGAACGCGAGGGCCTGCACCCGGACCGCCTCGGGTCCGAGGTCGGCGAGGATCTGGGAGGCGCGGGCGAAGAGGAAGTCGCCGGTGAGGACGGCGACGGAGTTGCCCCAGCGGGTGTTCGCGCTGTCCACACCACGCCGTACGGCCGCCTCGTCCATGACGTCGTCGTGGTACAGCGTGGCAAGGTGGGTCAGCTCCACGACCACGGCCGACGGCACCACGCCCGGCGCGTAGGGGTCGCCGAACTGGGCGGCGAGCATCACGAGGAGGGGCCGGAACCGCTTCCCGCCCGCCCGCACGAGGTGCTGCGCGGCCTCCGTGATGAACGGGACCTCGCTCTTGGTGGCTTCGAGCAAGCCTTCCTCGACAGCCGCCAATCCGGCCTGGACATCGGCTTCCAGAGCCTGGTCCCGCACGCTCAGCCCGAACGGCCCGACGACGGTCACGAGGGGTCTCCTGTCTGCTGGTGTCTGCTGGCGATTACACGGTTTGTCGATAGGTCGCTGCCATCACTCAAGTCAGCGTATCCGGTCCTCTTTCGATCACCGATAGCGCCCACCGGTCCAGCCCGGGCGATACCGGATCATGACCGGCATGGTTTTGATCACACGGTGTGAACGGATATTTATCCATATAAGAGTAATCCGGACACTGTGCCCTCACCTCCGCAACGACGCGCCCCGCACGCCAGGTTTCACCATCTCCCCGACTTCCGGTGCGAATCCCCCTAATCCCCCTTGTCCGATTTAAAACCGTTTGCTATTTCGTGAATTGGGTCACGCGACCAGCCGACCCACTCCCTCCCCCAGGCCCCCCTGAGCCCTTGCGTCATCGGCGAGTTGAGGATTGGCAACCGCAAAGGATCAAGCACCTCATACACCGTCGATCAAGGTCAAATCGCACGTTGTATGAATCCGGCCCTTGTTCCCGACATGTGCTCTCGCATACGTTCCGGGCCGTCGGGCGGACGCCGAATCCTGCCGCCGCCCGCATACCCATCGACGAACTCATTCGCACGGCAGGAGCGGGGGACCCAGGTAAGCCGCCGGTCCGGAACGGCACACGCCGCGCCGGGACGGCTAGGGGTGAAGCCATGCCTCCGTCAGGGGCACGGCCGGGCACCTCCCCGCCCGAACCCGACAGCTCACCTCGCAGGCGCCGGAGAGGAACGCCCCCATGTCTGCTGTCGCTCAGCCCCGCCGTACCCGGAACAGCCGCCTCGTCCGTGTGCTCACCGCCGCCGGCACCGGCGCCGCCGTCCTCGCCCTGCCGCTCATCGGCGCGACCAGCGCCTCCGCGGCCCCGAGCACCGTCACCACGGCCGCCACCACCCCCGCCGGCTACCCCAACAACCTCGACGGCTGGATCCGCGAGTCGCTCGCGATCATGGCCGAGAAGCACATCCCGGGCACCTACAACGGCATCTACCGCAACATCATCCGCGAGTCCTCGGGCAACCCGAAAGCCATCAACCTGTGGGACTCCAACGCCGCCAAGGGCATCCCGTCCAAGGGCCTGCTCCAGGTCATCGACCCGACGTTCAACGCCTACCACGTGGCCGGCACATCCTTCGACATCTACGACCCGGTCGCCAACATCACCGCCGCCTGCAACTACGCGGCCGCCCGCTACGGGTCCATCGACAACGTGTTCGGCGCGTACTGACCCGCACCGGCGGCCTGACCGGGCGCCCCGGAGATTCCGGCCCGTCGCCCTCCTGGCGTTCCGGTCAGCCGCGCCCCTGGCGTTCCGGTCAGTCGCGCTACTGATATTCCGGTCAGTCGGTCGGGAAAAGTCTTTCGAGGACGACGGCGATGCCGTCGTCCTCGTTCGACAGGGTGATCTCGTCGGCCACCGCCTTGAGTTCGGGATGCGCGTTGGCCATGGCGACACCGCGCCCGGCCCAGTCGAACATCGGGATGTCGTTGGGCATGTCACCGAAGGCGAGGGCCTCGTCGGCCACGATCCCGAGCCGCTCGGCGGCCAGCGCCAGCCCGGTCGCCTTCGTCACCCCGCACGGCTGGAGCTCCACCGTGCCCGGCCCCGACATCGTGACCGTCGCCAGCGAACCCACCGCCGCGCGCGCCACGGCCGCCAACTCGTCGTCGGACAGGGTGGCGTGCCGCAGCAGCACCTTGCTGATGGGCGCGCACCACAGATCGTCCCGCCGGCCGACCCGCACCGCCGGCAGCGTCGGGTGGGGCATCCGGTAGCCGGGCTCGATGAGCGTGAGCCCGTCCACACCGTCCTGGTCGACCGCCGCGTAGACCTGTCCCACCTCCGCCTCGATCTTGCCGAGCGCGGTCTCGGCCAGCTCCCGGTCCAGCCGGACCGACCACAGCAGACGGTCGGACCCGGCGTCGTACACCTGCGCCCCCTGTCCGCACACCGCGAGTCCCACGCAGCCGAGGTCCGCGAGCAGCGGCCGTACCCGCGGGGCCGGGCGGCCCGTCACCACCAGATGCCGGGCGCCGGCCCGCGCCACCCGCGCGAGCGCGGCGAGGGACCGGTCCGAGACGGTGTCGTCGCCGCGCAGCAGCGTCCCGTCCAGGTCCGTGGCGATCAGTGCGAATGCCGGGGTGGGTGCCATGATCAGAGAATACGGACAGGACACCCCGCCGACTCACCCGTCATGGCCCGCACTTACGTGCCGCTTCGTCCCAACCCCGCGCCGTGGACCGCGCGATGGGCGACATCAGGGCCGTGGGTCGGGGCCACGTGTGCGACCAGGCCCGGCGGAGCCGGTTCCGCACCGCAGGGGCAGGGCGTCACCGGCTGTACGACGACGCGGCACGCGAACTCTTCTGGCACGGCGCGAGCAGCCGTGCGCGCACCTGGTGAGGCACTGCCCAAGACACGCAGCTCCGCCGTAACGTGTGGCCCGACCACATGGAACGCACTGCCATGCATGGCCCGGATGAGAGTGAGGCAGCACCCCATGCCCCCCTTCGACGTCCCCGAGGGCGACCCCTTCGGCCCGCACAACCTCCCCTACGGCGTGTTCTCGCCCCCCGGCAGCACGGAGCGGAGGGTCGGCGTCCGGCTCGGGAACCACGTCCTCGACGCGGGCGCCGCAGCCGCCGCGCTCGGCTCGCCCCACCAGCCGCTGCTCGCCCGGCCCACCCTCAACCCGCTGCTGGCCGCAGGCCGCTCCACCTGGTCGGACGTACGGCGCGCCGTCACGTCCTGGGTCACCGACCCGGCACACCGCGCGACCGTCGAGCCGCTGTTCCACCCCCTGTCCGAGGTGACCCTGCACCTGCCCTTCGAGGTCGCGGACTACGTCGACTTCTACGCCTCGGAGAACCACGCCCGGAACGTCGGCCGGATCTTCCGCCCCGACGCCGAGGACTCCCTCACCCCCAACTGGAAGCACCTGCCGATCGGTTACCACGGCCGCTCCGGCACCGTGGTCGTCTCCGGCACGGACGTCGTACGGCCCTCCGGGCAGCGCAAGGGTCCGACCGACCCCGCGCCCGTCTTCGGCCCCTCGATCCGGCTGGACATCGAGGCCGAGGTCGGCTTCGTCGTGGGCGTGCCGTCGCGGCTGGGCACCCCGGTCGCGCTCGGTGACTTCCGGGAGCACGTCTTCGGGCTGTGCCTGCTGAACGACTGGTCCGCACGCGACATCCAGGCCTGGGAGTACGTCCCCCTCGGCCCGTTCCTCGGCAAGTCCTTCGCCACCTCGGTGTCGGCGTGGATCACCCCGCTGGAGGCGCTGGAGCACGCGCGCGTGGCGCCTCCCGAGCGCACCCATCCGCTGCTGCCCTACCTGGACGACTCGGCGCCCGGCACCGAGCCCGGCGGGTACGACCTCCGCATCTCGGTCGCGATCAACGGCCATGTGGTCTCCGAACCGCCCTTCTCCACCATGTACTGGACCGCCGCCCAGCAGCTCGCCCACATGACCGTGAACGGCGCGTCCCTGCGCACGGGCGACCTGTACGGCTCCGGCACGGTGAGCGGCCCCGCCGAAGGCCAGCGCGGCTCCCTGCTGGAACTGACGTGGAACGGCCGTGACCCCCTCGACCTCCCGGACGGCAAGCGGACGTTCCTGGAGGACGGGGACGTGGTCACCCTGTCGGCGTGGGCACCGGGCGCGGACGGGCGCCGGGTGGGGCTCGGGGAGGTCAGCGGGCGGGTGGTGTCGGGCTGACGCCACGGGGGTTGCCGGACGGCGCGCCCTCCGGGGGTTGCGCCGGCCGGGCGGCTCGTGTGGCGGGCCGGGCTGGCCGGGCGGCCGGGCACGAAGGAAGGGCCGGGGGCCTGGGCCGGGCACGGCGGGGCCGCGGGTCCGGGCCGGGCACGGCGGATCGGTATCGGCACCTGACTCCGACCGCCCGTCTTCGTCATACTGACGGGGACACGCACCACGCGCGAGCCGCCGTCGCGTGACGCGTGCCCGGCACCACCGTCACCCGCACACCTCTCCGACCAGGAACCGGAGCCCCGGCATGACTGTCTGCCTGCTCCTGCTGAGCGTCGTCGCCTTGACGGCCGCCGTACCGGCGCCGCGCGCGCTGACCCGTGCCGCCTGGCCCGAGCGGGAACCCGTGGTCGCCCTGTGGGTGTGGCAGTGCCTGGTCGCGACCGTCCTGCTGTGCTGCCTGACCGCGCTGGTCCTGGGCGCGGCGGCCGTCTTCCACACCGTCCGCGACCGCGTGTTCGCACCGGCACCGCCCGCCGTCACGGCCGCGTACGACCTGTCCACGGCACCGGTGTGGGCCGCCGCGCTCACCGTGCTGCTGGCCTGCGGGGCCGCCTGGACGACGGCGATGCTGGCCCGCGAACTCGTCGAGGCCCGCCGCAGCCGGGGCCAGGCCCGGGCGCACCTGCGGGAGCGCGCCCCCGAGCTGCCGGCCGGGCTGCCGGCGGCGCGCGGGCCGATGCTGGTGCTGGAGGACGAGTACCCGGACGCCTGGTGGATGCCGGGGCACCCGCCGCAACTGGTCGTCACCACGGGGGCGTTGCACCGCCTGACCGACCTCCAGCTGGACGCCGTCCTCACCCACGAGCGCGGGCACGCCCGCGCCCACCACGACTGGCTGCTGCATCTGTCCACGGCCCTCGCCACGGGCTTCCCGCGCGTGCCGCTCTTCGCCCACTTCTGCGACCAGACGCACCGCCTGGTCGAGCTGGCCGCCGACGACACGGCCTCCCGGCGCTGCGGGCACCTCACCACGGCACTCGCCCTGATCGAGCTGAACCAGCACCGGGGCGTCCTGTCCTGCGACTCCAGCCGCCGTCTCCTGGGCGAGCGGGTGGACCGCCTGCTGCAGCCGCCGCCTCGGCTGCTGCGCCGGCACCGGGCGCTGACGACGACGGTGGCCGCGCTGGTGCCACTGCTCCCGCTGCTGATCACCTTCGCGCCTGGTTTGACGGCACTGTCCTGACCGGGCCCACCGGGTGGCAGATCTTGCCCCGGAACAGGAGAACGCCCAGGTCAGCGACCCGCTCAGTGTGGCCTGACCTGGCGCAACACTTCAGCAACACGCCATTCCCTACCGCATGGGTATGGTTCCAGCCATGCCACCCACCGACCGCCCCCGAGACCATGCCGGGCAGGGCGCCGCGAACACCGTCGCCGCCCACCGCGCACGGCGCCGGCTGCGGGCGGACCGGGCCAGGCAACTCGCCGACCTGCTGCGCCGCCAGATCCTCACCGGCGCCTTCCACAACGGCAGCCTCCCCCACGAGTCCACCCTCGCCACCGACTACCGCGCCTCCCGCAACACCGTCCGCCAAGCGCTGGACCTGCTCCGGGCCGAGGGCCTGGTGGACCGGCTGCCCGGAGTCGGCACCGTCGTCGTCGCCCGTAAATACCCGCACGGGCTCGACCGTCTGATGGGCCTCGCGGAAACCCTCCGCGAACACGGCCGCGTCACCAACGAGGTCCGCACCATGGGCCCCGCCCCGGCACCCGTCCCCGTGGCCGAACGCCTCCGCGTTCCGGCCGGCGCCGACGTGCTGTACATCGAGCGCCTGCGCCGCCTGAACGGCCTCCCGCTCTCCCTCGACCTCACCTACATCCCGCTCGACATCGGCACCGGCCTGCTCGGCGCCGACCTGGAGAACACCGATGTCTTCCGCCTCCTGGAAGCCATCACCGGCCGGCGTCTGGGCCACGCCGAGATCACCCTGGAGGCGGTGAACGCGGACGCCCACTCCGCAGCCGTACTCCAAGCTCCCCGCGACGCCGCCGTACTGATGCTGGAACGACTCACCCACCTCGCCGACGGCCGCCCCGTCGACCTGGAGTTCATCCGCTTCCGCGGCGACCGCATCACGATGAGCGGCCTGCTGAACCGGTCGTAACCGCCCCCGCCTGCACGCTTCCTGGAGACAGCCATGCCCTTGGCGCCCCAGCGGGCCGACGTGCCCGTGACCATCGACGAGTCGAAGTGCATCGACGGCTGCACCCTCTGCGTGGACATGTGCCCGCTGGACTCCCTCGCCATCGACGTCACCAGCGGCAAGGCGTACATGCACGTCGACGAGTGCTGGTACTGCGGCCCCTGCGCGGCCCGCTGCCCCACCGGAGCCGTCACGGTCAACATGCCCTACCTGCTGCGGTGAGAGGTACCACCATCATGAAACGCACGACAGTCGCCCTGTCCGCCGCCGCGCTCCTGCTGCCCCTGTCCGCCTGCGGCGGCAGCGCCGAGGCGGGCAGCGGCTCCACGGTCACCGTGACCGTCGGCTACCAGTCCAAGACCATCAACACCGTCACCGCGGGGACGCTGCTGCGCTCGCTCGGATACTTCGAGAAGCAGCTCGACTCCCTGCACGACGGCCACACCTACAAGGTCGACTGGCAGGACTACGCCACCGGCGCCCCGATCACCGCCCAGATGACCGCCGGGAAGATCGACATCGGCTCGATGGGCGACTTCCCGCTGCTGCTCAACGCGGCCCGCGGCAAGCAGCTCGGCCGGCCGACGCACCTGGTCTCCGTCACCGGCTACAACCTGCGCGGGGGGCTCAACACGATCGTCACCGCGCCGGACTCCACGCTCACGTCCCTGAAGGACCTGAAGGGCAAGAAGGTCTCCACGAGCATCGGCTCGGCCGCCGACGGCACCCTCGTACGCGCCCTGCGACAAGCCGGCATCGACCCGGACAAGGGGATCTCCAAGCTCAACCAGCAGCCGGCGGTGGGCGCTTCGGCGCTGTCCGCCGGCAGCGTGGACGCGCTGTCCCAGTTCGTGGCCTGGCCGGGCCTGCTCGCCCGCCAGGGCAAGGCCAAGGCCCTGTACGACGGAGCCCAGCTGAACCTGCCCACGTTCCACGGCGTGACCGCACGCGAGGACTTCGCCCAGCAGCACCCGGCCGTCCTGGAGGCGTTCCTCACAGCGCAGGCCCGGGCCACGGACTACCTCAACGGCCACCCCGTCGCGGCGGCCGAGAAGGTCGCCGAGGCCACCGGCCTGCCTGCGGAGGTCGTCTACCTGTACAACGGCGCCCACGGCATCGCCACGTTCAACCCGGCGATCACCCCTCAGCTCGTCTCCGCGCTGAAACAGGACGTGTCCGTACTGAAGTCGGCCAAGCTGACCGGCGACATCGACGTGGACGCCTTCGTCGACGACCAGTACGTGAAGAAGGCCCTCACCACGTCGTACGCCAAGCGGCTCGCCGCGTCGCTCCCGCCTGCCGCGAGCGAGGTGTGGCCCAAGGGCAGCAGTAGAACGCTCTCCTACAAGTCCCCGAAGCAGCTGCTGGCCTACGTGGCCGCGCATCAGGGCGGCATCCGCGCCGCCTACGTGCCCGACGCCACCACCGGCACCCTCTGGTTCGCCGACAAGGCCGTCTGGGTGGCCGACGGCGACCGGCTGCTGCCCTTCGTCACCCCCGCCACCGCGCGGGACTACGTCTCCGCCCACGGCGGTGCCCGCACGGTGTCGTACCGCGAGGCTCTGGAGCGGGCCTCATGACCCGGCCCCTGTCCCGGTATGCGCTGCGGGCGGTGTCGCTGGCCGCCGCCCTGGGCCTGTGGCAGCTGCTGACCGGCCTGAACGTCGACCTGTGGCTGCGGTTCTCGCAGTTCCCGACGGTCACCGACGTGGCCCGCGCCTTCGCCGACCGGCTCTCCGGCGGCGACTACTGGACCGACCTCACCGACAGCCTCACCCGTATCCTCACCGGCTTCGCGCTGGCGGCGGTCCTCGGCGTGGCGGCCGGCGTGCTCGTGGCCCGCTCCCGCCTGGCCGAGGACCTGCTCGGCCCGGTGCTGGAAGTGGTCCGCCCGATCCCGGCGATCGCCCTCGTCCCGGTCGCGATCCTCCTGTTCCCGTCGAACGAGCAGGGCATCGTCTTCATCACCTGCACCGCCGCCTTCTTCCCCGTACTGGTCTCCACCCGGCACGCGGTCCGCGCGCTGACCCCGGTCTGGGAGGAGGCGGTGCGCACCATGGGCGGCGGCCGGCTCCGGATCCTCGGCTCGGTCGTGCTGCCGGGGGCGCTGCCCGGCGTCTTCGGCGGGCTGTCGGTCGGCATCGGCGTGTCGTGGATCTGCGTGATCTCCGCGGAGATGATCTCCGGCCAGTACGGGGTCGGCTACCGCACCTGGCAGGACTACACGGTGGTGAACTACCCGGGCGTCTTCGTCGGCATGGTCACCATCGGCGTCCTCGGCTGGATCACCTCGACGGCCGTGGAACTCCTCGGCCGCAGGCTGACCCGCTGGCTTCCCCGCACCTCGTACGTCCCCGGAGGGCGTCCCCGCGCGCCCCGGCCGCTCGCCGCAGCCGCTCGTCCCGAAGGCGATGCCCAGCAGCAGGCCAAGTCCGAGCAACACGGCGAGAACGACACCGAGGAGGCCCGTGATGAGCACCTCGTCTGAGACCGTCACCGCTCCCGTCGCGCCGGTACCGGCGGCCGTGCGCGGCACCCGGCTGGCCTTCCGGTCCGCCGTGCTCGGCCGCCCGGGCGCGCCGGTCCTCTCCGACGTCGACCTGGAGGTCGCTCCCGGTGAGATCCTCACCGTCGTCGGCCCGTCCGGCTGCGGCAAGTCCACCCTGCTGCGTACGCTCGCCGGGCTGCTGCCACCGCTGGACGGCGCGGCCGAGGCGGACGGAAGCCCGCTGACCGGGCCGTCGGCCGACCGCGCGCTGGTCTTCCAGGAGGACGCGCTGCTGCCCTGGCGCAGCCTGCGCGGAAACGTCGAACTCCCCCTGGCCATCGGGGGCGTACCGCGTGCGGAACGGCGTTCCCGGGCCGAGTCCTGGCTGGCACGGGTCGGAGTCAGCGCACAGGCGGGGCAGTTGCCGCACCGGGTGTCCGGCGGGCAGCGCCAGCGCGCCCAGTTGGCCCGGGCGTTGGCGGACAGCCCGCGGGCGGTCCTCATGGACGAGCCGTTCGGCGCCCTCGACGCGCAGACCCGGTCCGGCATGCAGGACCTGCTGGTGGAGGTGTTGCGGGGCACCGGAGCGACCGTCGTGTTCGTCACGCACGACGTGGACGAGGCCCTCTTCCTCGGCGACCGCGTGGCCCTGCTCGGTTCGGGACGGGTGTCCTGCGTACGCGAGGTGCCGCGCCCCCGTGATCGTGCGGCCTTCGACGATCCGGCCCGTGTGGCGCTGCGCCGCGCCGTCCTCAGCTCGCTCGGCTCCTGAAAGGCATCCCGGTGACCACCCTCGCGT
The DNA here is from genome assembly GCF_040609555.1 of Streptomyces sp. NPDC004658. Taxonomy (NCBI): domain Bacteria; kingdom Bacillati; phylum Actinomycetota; class Actinomycetes; order Kitasatosporales; family Streptomycetaceae; genus Streptomyces; species Streptomyces sp. NPDC004658. The sequence goes on along the minus strand of NZ_JBEXKG010000006.1, from coordinate 89,458 downwards.
CCGACTCCCTGCAGATTCCCGCCGTCACCGATGCCGAGGAGCTGATCTGCGACGTCCTCGTCGTCGGCGGCGGTACCGCCGGCACCATGGCCGCCCTGACCGCCGCCGAGCGCGGCGCCAACGTCCTGCTGCTGGAGAAGGCCCACGTCCGGCACTCCGGCGCGCTCGCCATGGGCATGGACGGCGTCAACAACGCGGTCGTCCCCGGCCGTGCCGAGCCCGACGACTACGTCGCCGAGATCACCCGCGCCAACGACGGCATCGTCGACCAGTCCACGGTCCGCCAGACCGCTACGCGCGGCTTCGCGATGGTGCAGCGGCTGGAGTCGTACGGGGTCAAGTTCGAGAAGGACGAGCACGGCGAGTACGCGGTCCGCCAGGTCCATCGCTCCGGCTCGTACGTACTGCCGATGCCAGAGGGCAAGGACGTCAAAAAGGTCCTGTACCGGCAGTTGCGGCGGCGGGAGATGCGGGAGCGGATCCGGATCGAGAACCGGGTGATGCCGGTCCGGGTCCTCACCGCCGACGGACGGGCCGTGGGTGCCGTCGGGTTCCAGACCCGTACCGGCGCGTTCGTCACCGTCCGCGCGGGTGCGGTGATCCTCGCGACCGGTGCCTGCGGCCGGCTCGGTCTGCCGGCCTCCGGTTACCTTTACGGCACCTACGAGAACCCCACCAACGCCGGTGACGGGTACGCCATGGCCTACCACGCGGGCGCCGAGCTGACCGGTATCGAGTGCTTCCAGATCAACCCGTTGATCAAGGACTACAACGGACCGGCCTGCGCCTACGTCGCCAACCCGTTCGGTGGCTACCAGGTCAACCGGCACGGCGAGCGGTTCGTCGACTCCGACTACTGGTCGGGGCAGATGATGGCCGAGTTCGCCGCCGAGGTCGCCGGTGACCGGGGCCCGGTCTACCTCAAGCTGAGCCATCTGCCCGAGGAGTCGATCTCCGCCCTGGAGTCGATCCTGCATTCCACCGAGCGGCCCACCCGCGGCACCTTCCACGCCGGGCGCGGGCACGACTACCGCACCCACGACGTCGAGATGCACATCTCCGAGATCGGCCTGTGCGGCGGCCACTCCGCTTCGGGCGTCCGCGTCGACGACCACGCGCGTACGACCGTGCCCCGCCTCTACGCCGCCGGCGACCTCGCCTGCGTCCCGCACAACTACATGATCGGCGCCTTCGTCTTCGGTGACCTCGCGGGCGCGGACGCCGCCCGGTACAGGGCGTACGACGGTGAGCTTCCCGCGGACCAGGTGCGCGAGGCCCACGAGTTGATCTACCGCCCGCTGCGCAACCCGGACGGCCCGCCGCAGACCCAGGTCGAGTACAAGTTGCGCCGCTTCGTGAACGACTACGTGGCACCGCCGAAGTCCGGCGCGCGGCTCTCCCTCGCGCTGGAGGCGTTCGAGCGGATGCGCGCCGACATCGCTTCGATGGGGGCCCGGACTCCGCACGAGCTGATGCGCTGTGCCGAGGTCACCTTCATACGCGACTGCGCGGAGATGGCCGCCCGCGCCTCTCTGGCCCGTACCGAGTCCCGCTGGGGGCTCTACCATGATCGTCTCGATCATCCCGGGCGCGACGACGTCTCCTGGTTCCACCATCTCGATCTGCACAAGTCCCCCTCTGGTGCGATGGAGTTCACGGCCCGTCCCGTGGCTCCCTATCTGGTGCCGGTGGAGGAGTTCACGCCTGTCGGCGGTCCCTCCCGGCCACTCGGCGAGGTCCGTCCCGAGCACGTGGCCACGGCCGGACCGCGTGAGGTGGCGCCGGTGGCCGTGCGGGCCGCGTCCGCGCCCGCCGCCGGTTCCGCGGACCGGGCGCACCCGCGGGGTGCCGCCTCGCCCCGGCTGCTGGAGCTGCTCGGGCTGGCCGAGGCGGAGCCGGAACTCGCGGCGGTCGAGCCGTACCTGGCCGACTCGGATCCCGCTGTGCGCCGTACGGCCGTCGCGGTGCTCACGGAGACCGTGCCGCCCGGCACCGGGCGGGCCCTCGCCGGTGCGCTCACCGACCCCGATGCCGAGGTCCGCGCGGCTGCCGCGGCCTCACTGCGGGAGCTCGTCGAGACGCTGCCGCCGGAACCGGCTCTGGGCGCCGCCCTCGTCGGTGCCCTCGCCGAGGCCGACCCCGTCGTCCGGGCCGCCGCCCTCGATGTGCTGCGGGCCCTGCGGCTCGGCGAGGCCCGGGTGTTCGCGGCGGCGCTGGACGATCCCGACATCGCCGTCCGGACGGAGGCGGTGCGGGCGCTCGTCTCGGTGGACGCGGTCCGGGCACTGGCGGGCGCGGCGGACGACGCCTCCCGGGAGGTCCGGGTCACTGTGGCGAAGGCCCTGGCCACGGTCGGTACGGCGTCCCTCGCCGCGGCCGACCGGGACCTGCTCACCGCGGCTCTGGGACGGCTGACCGAGGACGGTGATCCTCTGGTGCGCGGCACGGCGCTCGGTGCGCTGGCCGCCACCGGCTGCCCGGCGCCGCTGGCCGCACGTGCCGTGGCCGCGCTGTCCGACCCGGCCTGGCAGGTGCGGTCCGGTGCCGCGACCGCGCTGTCGGCCGCGACCGCCGACACGGCCGTCCCGGCCCTCGCCAAGTCTCTCGCCGACCCGAACGCCGACGTCCGTAAGGCGGCGGTGCTGGCGCTGGGCCGGCACCGGGCCTCGGCGGAGGCCCGCGCGGCCCTCGCCACGGCCACGTCCGACTCGGACGCGGACGTCCGGGCCTACGCGGCGCGGGGGCTGTGAGTCCCGCACCGTGCGGGCACGTGCCGGGCTATATCCAGTCGTCCGGCTCCGGCTCGTCGGCCGGTTCGGGCCAGTCGGACTCCGGCGTGTCGGCGGCGGCCGGGGCTTCGTCGGCGGCCTTGGCGGCTCCGTCCAGGGAGGCCAGTACGTCGAGCAGCCCTTCGCCGTACGTCGCCAGCTTCTTCTCACCGACGCCGTTCACCGTGCCCAGCTCCCGCACCGAGCCGGGCCACCGGGTCACGATCTCGCGCAGGGTGGCGTCGTGGAAGATGACGTACGCCGGGACGCCCTGTTCCCGGGCCTGTTCGGCGCGCCAGGCCCGCAGGGCCTCGAACGCGGGGAGCAGTGCCTCGGGAAGCTCGGCCGCGACGGCCTTGGCCTTGCGGTCGCCTCCGGAGGAGCCGGCGGACCGCGACCGTGAGGTGGCCGGCTTTTTCGGCTCCTTGCGCAGGGGCACCTCGCGCTCGCGCCGCAGCACCGAGCCGCTCGCCTCGGTCAGCACCAGCGTGCCGTACTCCCCCTCGACCGCGAGGAGCCCCTGGGCCAGCAGCTGCCGGATGACCCCGCGCCACTCGCCCTCGGAGAGGTCCTGGCCGATGCCGAAGACGGACAGCTGGTCGTGGTCGAACTGGATCACCTTGCCGGTGCGCTTGCCGAGCAGGATGTCGACGATCTGCATCGCGCCGAACTTCTGCCCGCGCTCCCGCTGCAGCCGCACCACCGTGGAGAGCACCTTCTGTGCGGCGATCGTGCCGTCCCAGGTCTCGGGCGGGGTGAGGCAGGTGTCGCAGTTGCCGCAGGCCGCGGCCTCGGGGTCCTGGCCGAAGTAGGCGAGCAGCTGGCCCCGGCGGCACTGGGCGGTCTCGCACAGCGCGAGCATGGCGTCGAGGTGGGCGGCGGCCCGGCGGCGGAACGCCTCGTCGCCCTCACCGGACTGGATCAGCTTGCGCTGCTGTATGACGTCGTTCAGGCCGTACGCCATCCAGGCCGTGGACGGCAGGCCGTCGCGGCCCGCCCGGCCGGTCTCCTGGTAGTACCCCTCGATCGACTTGGGCAGGTCCAGGTGGGCGACGAAGCGGACGTCCGGCTTGTCGATGCCCATGCCGAAGGCGATGGTCGCGACCACGACCAGGCCGTCCTCGCGCAGGAACCGGGCCTGGTGGGCCGCGCGCGTGGCCGCATCCAGGCCCGCGTGGTACGGCACCGCCGCGATGCCGTTGGCGGTCAGGAACTCCGCCGTGCGCTCCACCGAGTTGCGCGAGAGGCAGTACACGATGCCGGCGTCGCCCGCGTGCTCCTCCCGGAGGAAGGCGAGCAGCTGCTTTTTGGGGTCGGCCTTGGGCACGATCCGGTACTGGATGTTGGGCCGGTCGAAGCTGGCGACGAAGTGCCGGGCCGTCGGCAGGTTCAGCCGTTGGGTGATCTCCTGGTGGGTGGCGCGGGTGGCCGTGGCGGTGAGGGCGATCCGCGGGACGTCCGGCCAGCGCTCGCCGAGCAGGGAGAGGGAGAGGTAGTCGGGGCGGAAGTCGTGGCCCCACTGGGACACGCAGTGGGCCTCGTCGATCGCGAAGACGGAGATCTTGCCGCGGGAGAGCAGGTCCAGCGTGGCGTCGACGCGCAGGCGCTCCGGTGCCAGGTACAGCAGGTCCAGCTCGCCGGCCAGGAACTCGGCCTCGACCATGCGCCGCTCGTCGAAGTCCTGGGTGGAGTTGATGAAGCCGGCGCGGACACCGAGGGCGCGCAGGGCGTCCACCTGGTCCTGCATGAGGGCGATCAGGGGCGAGACGACCACGCCGGTGCCGGGCCGGACCAGGGCCGGGATCTGGTAGCACAGCGATTTGCCGCCGCCGGTCGGCATGAGGACGACGGCGTCGCCGCCCGCCACCACGTGCTCGATGATCGCCTGCTGCTCGCCTCTGAAGGCGTCGTATCCGAAGACCCGGTGCAGCGTGGCCAGCGCCTCGCTGTCGGTCGTGCCCGGCCCTTCGGTCACCCGTGCCATCTCGCTGATCCCGCCCGTCACGCCCATCGTCCTGTCCCCCGTCGGTCCCCCGTGTGTCGTCTCTCGACCGCTGCATCCACCATAGGGGTCCGGACCGACAGCCCCGGAGTTATCCACAGGCTCGGTCGTTTCCGTGCGCCACCGGTCAGCCGCGGCCGGCGGGACCCGGAGAACGCCGCTGCCCGGCGCCCTCCGGTGAGGGTGCCGGGCAGCGGCGCGGGTGACGCGGGGGTCAGCGCACGAAGACTCCCGCCTGGTTCGCCAGGTCCAGGAAGTACTGCGGCGCCACGCCGAGGACCAGGGTCACGGCCACGCCCAGGCCGATCGCGAGCATGGTCAGCGGGGACGGGACGGCGACCGTCGGCCCTTCCGGTCGCGGCTCGCTGAAGAACATCAGCACGATCACGCGGATGTAGAAGAACGCGGCGATCGCCGAGGAGATCACACCGATCACGACCAGTGGGGCCGCGCCGCCGTCCGCCGCCGCCTTGAACACGGCGAACTTCCCGGCGAACCCGGAGGTCAGCGGGATGCCGGCGAAGGCCAGCAGGAACACGGCGAACACGGCCGCCACCAGCGGCGAGCGACGGCCGAGGCCGGCCCACTTCGACAGGTGCGTCGCCTCGCCGCCCGCGTCGCGCACCAGCGTGACCACGGCGAACGCGCCGATCGTCACGAAGGAGTAGCCCGCCAGGTAGAAGAGGACCGACGACACGCCGTCCTTCGAGGTGGCGATCACACCCGCGAGGATGAAACCGGCGTGCGCGATGGACGAGTACGCCAGCAGCCGCTTGATGTCGGTCTGGGTGATGGCGACGATCGCACCGCCCAGCATGGTGACGATCGCCACGGCCCACATGACCGGCCGCCAGTCCCAGCGCAGCCCGGGCAGGACGACGTACAGCAGGCGCAGCAGCGCGCCGAACGCGGCGACCTTCGTCGCCGCCGCCATGAAACCGGTCACCGGGGTGGGCGCGCCCTGGTAGACGTCGGGCGTCCACATGTGGAACGGCACCGCGCCCACCTTGAACAGCAGGCCCATCAGGAGCATGGCGCCGCCGACCAGCAGCAGCGCGTCGTTGCCCATGGTGTTGGCGAGGGCCGGGTCGACGTCGGTGACGGTGCCGTCGACGACCTGGGCGATGCGCGCGTACGACATCGAGCCCGCGTAGCCGTACAGCAGCGCGATGCCGAACAGGGTGAACGCGGAGGCGAACGCGCCGAGCAGGAAGTACTTGACCGCGGCCTCCTGCGACATCAGCCGCTTGCGGCGGGCCAGCGCGCACAGCAGGTACAGCGGCAGGGAGAAGACCTCCAGGGCGACGAACAGGGTCACCAGGTCGTTCGCCGCCGGGAAGATCAGCATGCCGCCGACCGCGAAGAGCAGCAGCGGGAAGACCTCCGTGGTGGTGAAGCCCGCCTTCACGGCGGCCTTCTCGCTGTCGCTGCCGGGTACGGAGGCGGCCTGCGCGGCGAAGGAGTCGACGCGGTTGCCGTGCGCCGCCGGGTCCAGGCGCCGCTCGGCGAAGGTGAACAGGCCGACGAGGCCGGCCAGCAGGATCGTGCCCTGGAGGAAGAGGGCCGGGCCGTCGACCGCGATGGCGCCCATGGCCGCGATGTGCGCCTTCGTGGTGCCGAACCCGTCGGCCGCGAGCGCGACGACCGCGGCGAACGCGGCGCACAGGGCGACGACGGACACGAACACCTGCGCGTAGTAGCGGGACCGGCGCGGCACGAACGCCTCGATGAGCACCCCGACCAGTGCCGCACCGATGACGATCAGCGTCGGCGACAATTGTCCGTATTCGATCTTCGGCGCGTCGATCTTCGAGATCGGTTCGGCCGCGGTTGTCCACAGGCTGTGGACGGCTGGTGCGCTCACTTGGCCGCCTCCACCTCGGGCTTGGGGTCCTTCTTCTGGACGTCGGACATGGTCTGCTTGACCGCCGGGTTGACGATGTCCGTCACGGGCTTCGGATAGACGCCCAGGAAGATCAGCAGCACGATCAGCGGGGCGACGACCACCAGCTCACGCACCCGCAGGTCGGGCATCGCGGAGACCTCCGGCTTCACCGGGCCCGTCATCGTCCGCTGGTACAGCACGAGGGTGTACAGCGCGGCGAGGACGATGCCGAAGGTGGCGATGATCCCGATCACCGGGTAGCGCGTGAAGGTGCCGACCAGGACGAGGAACTCGCTGACGAACGGCGCCAGTCCGGGCAGCGAGAGGGTGGCGAGGCCGCCGATCAGGAAGGTGCCGGCGAGCACCGGGGCGACCTTCTGCACGCCTCCGTAGTCCGCGATGAGCCGCGAGCCGCGCCGGGAGATGAGGAAGCCGGCGACCAGCATCAGGGCGGCCGTGGAGATGCCGTGGTTGACCATGTAGAGCGTGGCGCCGGACTGGCCCTGGCTGGTCATCGCGAAGATGCCCATGACGATGAAGCCGAAGTGCGAGATCGACGCGTAGGCCACCAGGCGTTTGATGTCCCGCTGGCCGACGGCGAGCAGTGCGCCGTAGACGATGCTGATGAGCGCCAGGACGAGGATGACCGGTGTCGCCCACTTCGACGCCTCCGGGAAGAGCTGGAGGCAGAAGCGGAGCATCGCGAAGGTGCCCACCTTGTCGACGACCGCGGTGATGAGGACGGCGACCGGTGCGGTGGACTCCTGCATGGCGTTGGGCAGCCAGGTGTGCAGCGGCCACAGCGGCGCCTTCACCGCGAAGGCGAAGAAGAAGCCGAGGAACAGCCAGCGTTCGGTGCTGGTCGCCATGTGCAGCGAGCCGTTCGCGCGGGCCTCGGCGATCTGCGTGAGCGAGAAGTTCCCGGCGACCACGTAGAGGCCGATCACCGCGGCCAGCATGATCAGACCGCCGGCCAGGTTGTAGAGCAGGAACTTCACCGCCGCGTACGACCGCTGGGTGGCGGCCGTCTCCTCGCCGTGCGCGTGGGCACGGTCCCCGAAGCCGCCGATGAGGAAGTACATCGGGATGAGCATGGCTTCGAAGAAGATGTAGAAGAGGAAGACGTCGGTGGCCTCGAAGGAGATGATCACCATCGCTTCCACGGCCAGGATCAGCGCGAAGAAGCCCTGCGTGGGCCGCCAGCGGCGGCTGCCGGTCTCCAGCGGATCGGCGTCGTGCCAGCCCGCCAGGATGATGAACGGGATCAGTGCGGCGGTCAGCGCGATCAGGGCGACCGCGATGCCGTCGACACCCAGTTCGTACCGGACCCCGAAGTCCTTGATCCAGGCGTGGGACTCGGTGAGCTGGTAGCGGGAGCCGCCCGGGTCGAACCGGACCAGGACGGTGATCGCCAGGGCGAGCGTGGCGAGCGAGACGAGCAGCGCCAGCCACTTGGCGGCGGTGCGCCGGGCGGCCGGTACGGCGGCCGTGGCGACCGCCCCGAGGGCCGGGAGCGCCGCCGTCGCTGTCAGCAGAGGAAAGGACATCGGTATCAGACCGCCCTCATCAGCAGGGTCGCGGCGACCAGGAGTGCCGCGCCGCCGAACATCGAGACCGCGTAGGAGCGGGCGAAGCCGTTCTGGAGTCGGCGCAGCCGCCCGGACATACCGCCGAAAGCGGCCGCCGTGCCGTTGACGACGCCGTCGACCAGGGTGTGGTCGACGTACACCAGGGAGCGCGTCAGGTGCTCGCCGCCGCGCACCAGCACCACGTGGTTGAAGTCGTCCTGGAGCAGGTCGCGGCGGGCCGCGCGGGTGAGCAGGGAGCCGCGCGGGGCGACGGCCGGGACGGGCTTGCGGCCGTACTGCGCCCAGGCGATGGCGACGCCGATGACCAGGCAGACCATGGTGGCGCCGGTGACGGTCGCCGCGCTGAGCGGGGAGTCGCCCTCACTGTGTCCGGTGACGGGCTCCAGCCAGTGCAGGAAGCGGTCGCCGATGCTGAAGAAGGCACCGCCGAAGACCGAACCGACGGCGAGGACGATCATGGGGATCGTCATGACCTTCGGGGACTCGTGCGGGTGCGGCTCGGAGTGCTCGCCCCGGGTCTCGGCGGCGGGCTCCACGCTGGGCTCGGCCGGGGACGGGGTCGGGGCGTTGCGCCACCGCTCCTCGCCGAAGAACGTCATCAGCATCACGCGCGTCATGTAGAAGGCGGTGATGGCCGCGCCCAGCAGGGCCGCGCCGCCGAGGATCCAGCCCTCGGTGCCGCCCTTGGCGAACGCCGCCTCGATGATCTTGTCCTTGGAGAAGAAGCCGGACAGGCCGGGGAAGCCGATGATGGCGAGGTAGCCGAGGCCGAAGGTGATGAACGTGACCGGCATGTACTTGCGCAGGCCGCCGTAGCGGCGCATGTCGACCTCGTCGTTCATGCCGTGCATCACGGAGCCGGCGCCGAGGAACAGCCCGGCCTTGAAGAAGCCGTGCGTCACCAGGTGCATGATCGCGAAGACGTAGCCGATGGGGCCGAGGCCGGCCGCGAGGACCATGTAGCCGATCTGCGACATGGTCGAGCCGGCCAGCGCCTTCTTGATGTCGTCCTTGGCGCAACCGACGATCGCACCGAACAGGAGCGTGACCGCGCCGACGACCGTGACGGCCAGCTGTGCGTCGGGGGCGGCGTTGAAGATGGCGCCGGAGCGGACGATCAGGTAGACGCCCGCCGTCACCATCGTCGCCGCGTGGATGAGGGCGGAGACCGGGGTCGGGCCCTCCATGGCGTCCCCGAGCCAGGACTGGAGCGGCACCTGGGCGGACTTGCCGCAGGCGGCGAGCAGCAGCATCAGGCCGATCGCGGTGAGCTTGCCCTCGGAGGTGTCACCGGTGTGGCTGAGGACCGGGCCGAAGGCGAAGCTGCCGAAGGTGGTGAACATCAGCATGATCGCGATCGACAGGCCCATGTCGCCGACCCGGTTGACCAGGAAGGCCTTCTTCGCGGCCGTGGCGGCGCTGGGCTTGTGCTGCCAGAAGCCGATCAGCAGGTACGAGGCGAGGCCGACACCCTCCCAGCCGACGTACAGCAGCAGGTAGTTGTCGGCGAGGACGAGCAGCAGCATCGCCGCGAGGAACAGGTTCAGGTAGCCGAAGAAGCGGCGCCGCCGCTCGTCGTGCTCCATGTACCCGACCGAGTACAGGTGGATCAGCGAGCCGACGCCCGTGATGAGCAGGACGAACGTCATGGACAGCTGGTCCAGGCGGAAGGTGACGTCCGCCTGGAAGCCGGCCACCGGGACCCAGCTGAACAAGTGCTGCGTCAGGGTCCGGTGCTCCGCGCCCTTGCCGAGCAGGTCGGCGAAGAGGAGGAGGCCGAACACGAAGGAGGCGGCCGACAGGAGCGTGCCGATCCAGTGGCCGACGCGGTCCAGGCGCCGGCCGCCGACCAAGAGGACGGCCGCTCCGAGCAGGGGCGCCGCGATGAGCAGCGCGATCAGGTTCTCCACGATTCTTCCGACCCCTTACAGCTTCATCAGGCTGGCGTCGTCGACCGAGGCCGAGTGGCGGGCACGGAACAGCGACACGATGATCGCGAGACCCACCACGACCTCCGCGGCGGCGACGACCATCGTGAAGAAGGCGATGATCTGGCCGTCGAGGTTGCCGTGCATCCGGGAGAAGGTGACGAACGCGAGGTTGCAGGCGTTCAGCATCAGCTCGATGCACATGAAGACCACGATGGCGTTGCGCCGGATCAGGACGCCGGTCGCACCGATCGTGAACAACAGGGCGGCGAGGTAGAGGTAGTTGACCGGGTTCACTTCGACGCCTCCTCGGGCCGCTTGAACGTCTCCGGCTCGATCGCCCGGCGCTCCAGGCGCTCCTCCGCGCGCTGCTCCAGCGCCCGCAGGTCGTTGAGCGCCTCCGCGGACACGTCACGGATCTGGCCGCGTTCGCGCAGCGTCTTGTTGACGGTCAGCTCGGACGGGGTGCCGTCGGGCAGCAGGCCCGCGATGTCCACGGCGTTGTGCCGGGCGTAGACACCGGGGGCGGGCAGCGGCGGGATGTGCTTCCCCTCCCGGATGCGCTGTTCGGACAGCTCGCGCTGGGTCCTGGCGCGCTCGGTGCGCTCCCGGTGGGTGAGCACCATGGCGCCGACGGCGGCCGTGATGAGCAGCGCGCCGGTGATCTCGAAGGCGAAGACGTACTTGGTGAAGAGGAAGGACGCCAGGCCCTCCACGTTGCCGTTCGCGTTCGCCCGGCCGGTGCCGTCGAACTCCTTCAGGGAGGCGTTGCCGATGCCGGCGAACAGCAGGACCCCGAAGCCGACCCCGCACAGCAGGGCCAGCCAGCGCTGGCCCTTGATGGTCTCCTTCAGGGAGTCCGCGGCCGTGACGCCGACGAGCATCACCACGAACAGGAACAGCATCATGATCGCGCCGGTGTAGACGACGATCTGCACGATTCCGAGGAAGTAGGCGCCGTTGGCGAGGTAGAACACCGCCAGGACGATCATGGTGCCGGCGAGGCAGAGCGCGCTGTGCACGGCCTTCTTCATGAAGACGGTGCACAGGGCGCCGATCACCGCGATCGTGCCGAGGACCCAGAACTGGAAGGCCTCACCGGTGGAGGTGGTGTAGGCGGCGAGGTGCTGCGCGGTCATCGGCCGATCACCTTCTCCGAGGCCGGCTCGTCCTCGCCGAAGGTGGAGGCGGCCTCCTGCGGGACCTCGCCCTTGGAGACGGCCACCTGGCGGACCGTACCGGGCGCGGCCTGCGTCACCAGGCCGCGGTAGTAGTCCTGTTCGTCCGTCCCCGGGAAGATCGCGTGCGGCGTGTCGACCATGCCCTCTTCGAGACCGGCGAGCAGCTGCTCCTTGGTGTAGATGAGGTTGGCGCGGCTGGAGTCGGCCAGTTCGAACTCGTTCGTCATCGTGAGCGCGCGCGTGGGGCACGCCTCGATGCACAGCCCGCACAGGATGCAGCGGGCGTAGTTGATCTGGTAGACGCGGCCGTACCGCTCGCCCGGCGAGTAGCGCTCCTCGTCGGTGTTGTCGGCGCCCTCCACGTAGATGGCGTCGGCGGGGCAGGCCCAGGCGCACAGCTCGCAGCCGACGCACTTCTCCAGGCCGTCCGGATGGCGGTTGAGCTGGTGCCGTCCGTGGAACCGCGGAGCCGTGGTCTTCTTCTGCTCCGGGTACTGCTCGGTCAGCCGCTTCTTGAACATGGCCTTGAAGGTCACGCCGAAGCCGGCCACGGGGTTCTGGAAGCCGGGCTTGGTCTGCCCGGACTCCTGAGGCTCCTCAGCCATCGGACGCCTCCTTTCCATCCGAAGATCCGTCACTGACAGTGTCCGGTCCACCACTGACAATCAGCTCCCGCTCGCCCCAGCGCGGGCGGCGCCTGGGCACCGGCGGCAGCTGCTGTCCGGGCAGCGGCGGCACGGGGAACCCGCCCGCCATCGGGTCGAAGGCCGGCTGCTGGTCGGCGGGTGGCGCGGCCGGCTTCGCCTTGTCGCGGAACATGTCGGCGGCGAAGGAGATCAGCAGCAGGGCGAGGACACCACCGCCGACGTAGAGGGCGATGTCGGCGAAGTCGTAGTTCTCGTTGCGCAGGGCGCGGACCGTCGCGACCAGCATCAGCCAGGTCACGGAGACCGGGATGAGGACCTTCCAGCCGAGCTTCATCAGCTGGTCGTAGCGGACGCGCGGGAGCGTGCCGCGCAGCCAGATGAAGAAGAACAGCAGCAGCTGGACCTTGATGACGAACCAGAGCAGCGGCCACCAGCCGTGGTTCGCGCCCTCCCAGAAGGAGCTGACCGGCCAGGGGGCGCGCCAGCCGCCGAGGAACAGGGTGGTCGAGACGGCCGAGACCGTCACCATGTTCACGTACTCGGCGAGCATGAACATCGCGAACTTGATCGACGAGTACTCGGTGTTGAAGCCGCCCACCAGGTCGCCCTCGGACTCCGGCATGTCGAAGGGGGCGCGGTTGGTCTCGCCGACCATCGTGACGATGTACAGGATGAAGGAGACCGGCAGCAGCAGGATGTACCAGCGGTCGTGCTGCTGCTCCACGATCGTGGACGTCGACATCGACCCCGAGTAGAGGAACACGGAGGCGAACGCGGCGCCCATGGCGATCTCGTACGAGATCATCTGCGCGCAGGAGCGAAGGCCGCCCAGGAGCGGGTAGGTGGAGCCGGAACTCCAGCCCGCCAGCACGATGCCGTAGATGCCGACCGAGGCGATCGCGAGGATGTAGAGCATCGCGATCGGCAGGTCGGTGAGCTGCATCGTGGTGCGGTGACCGAAGATCGAGATCTCGTTGCCGGCCGGGCCGAAGGGGATCACCGCGATCGCCATGAAGGCCGGGATGGCCGCGACGATCGGCGCCAGGACGTAGACCACCTTGTCCGCGCGCTTGACGATGACGTCTTCCTTGAGCATCAGCTTCACGCCGTCGGCGAGCGACTGGAGCATGCCCCAGGGGCCGTGCCGGTTGGGGCCGATGCGCAGCTGCATCCAGGCGACGACCTTGCGCTCCCAGACGATGGAGAACAGCACGGTCACCATCAGGAACGCGAAGCAGAAGACGGCCTTGACGACGACCAGCCACCAGGGGTCGCGGCCGAACATCGAGAGGTCTTCAGCGGCGAGGTACGGGCTCATGCCTCCACCTCCTTGGGGGCCTCTTCGGCGACTGCCGCCGGGCCGATGCGGACGAGGGAGCCGGGCTGTGCCCCGGTGTCGGAGGCGACGCCGGCACCGGCGGAGTTCAGCGGGAGCCAGACCACGCGGTCGGGCATCTCGGTGATCTGCAGGGGCAGTTCGACCGTGCCGACGGGGCCGGTGACGGCCAGGACGCCGCCGTCCGTGACGCCCGCCTCGGCGGCCGTCGCGGCGGACACGCGCGCGCGTGCGGCGTGCCGGGTTCCGGCGAGCGCCTCGTCGCCCTCCTGGAGGACGCCCTGGTCGAGCAGCAGCCGGTGCCCGGCGAGCACGGCCTCCCCGGCGGCCGGGCGGGGCAGCGCGCCCGCGGTCTCCGTGGGTCCGGAGGCGCGGGGGCCGTCCCAGGAGCCGAGCCGGTCGATCTCCGCGCGCGTGGTGCGCAGATCCGGCAGGCCCAGCTGCCGCCGCCCGTCGGCGCCTTCGACGCCGTCCATGGCGTCGGCGAGCATGTGCAGCACCCGCGTGTCGGTCGGCGCGAGCGGGCGGGTCATCTGGTCGGGCTTGAGCGCGGCCTCGAAGAGGCGCACACGGCCTTCCCAGTTCAGGAAGGTCCCCGCCTTCTCGGCGACCGCGGCGACCGGCAGGACGACGTCGGCGTGGGCGGTGACCTCGCTGGGCCGCAGCTCCAGCGACACCAGGAAGCCGACGTTCTCCAGCGCCTCACGCGCGCGTGCCGGGTCGGGCAGGTCGGCGACCTCCACGCCGGCGACCAGCAGCGCCGAGAGCTCGCCGGTGGCGGCGGCCTCGACGATCTGGTGGGTGTCGCGGCCGTAGCGCGCCGGGAGTTCGGCGAGGCCCCAGGCCGCGGCGACCTCCTCCCGCGCGCGCGGGTCGGTCGCCGGGCGGCCTCCCGGCAGCAGCGAGGGCAGCGCGCCCACCTCGACGGCCCCGCGCTCACCGGCCCGGCGCGGGATCCACACCAGTTCGGCGCCGGTCGCGGTGGCGGCGCGCAGCGCGGCGGTGAGTCCGCCCGCGACACCGGCCAGCCGCTCTCCCACGACGATGACGGCGCCCTCGGTGCGCAGGGCCTCGGCGGCGAGCGTGCCGGGCTCCTCCAGGCCGACGCCGCTCGCGAGCGCGTCCAGCCACTCCGTCTCGGTGCCCGGAGCGGCCGGCAGCAGCGTGCCGCCCGCCTTCTCCAGACCCCGGGTCGCGTGTGTGGCCAGCGAGAACACCCGCTGCTTGCGCTTGCGCCAGGCCTTGCGCAGCCGCAGGAAGACGCCGGGTGCCTCCTCCTCCGACTCGAAGCCGACCAGCAGGACGGCGGGCGCCTTCTCCAAGGAGGTGTACGTGGCGCCCGTACCGTCGAGGTCCCGGCCGCGGCCGGCCACCCGGGCGGCCAGGAAGTCGGCTTCCTCGCCGCTGTGCACGCGCGCGCGGAAGTCGATGTCGTTGGTGTCGAGCGCCACGCGCGCGAACTTGCTGTACGCGTAGGCGTCCTCGACGGTCAGCCGGCCGCCGATGAGGACACCGGCCCGGGAGCGGGCGGCGCTCAGGCCGCGCGCGGCCGCTTCCAGGGCCTCCGGCCAGGAGGCGGGCTCCAGGACACCGTCGGCGTTGCGCACCAGCGGCGTGTCGAGGCGGTCCTTCATCTGCGCGTACCGGAACGCGAAGCGTCCCTTGTCGCAGATCCACTCCTCGTTGACCTCGGGGTCGTAGGCGGCGAGCCGCCGCATGACCTTGCCGCGCCGGTGGTCGGTGCGGGTGGCGCAGCCGCCGGAGCAGTGCTCGCACACCGACGGGGAGGAGACGAGGTCGAAGGGGCGGGAGCGGAACCGGTAGGCGGCCGAGGTGAGCGCGCCGACCGGGCAGATCTGGATGGTGTTGCCGGAGAAGTACGACTCGAACGGGTCGCCCTCGCCGGTACCGACCTGCTGGAGCGCGCCCCGCTCGACCAGCTCGATCATGGGGTCGCCCGCGATCTGGTTGGAGAAGCGGGTGCAGCGGGCGCACAGCACGCACCGCTCGCGGTCGAGCAGCACCTGGGTGGAGATCGGTACGGGCTTCTCGTAGGTCCGCTTCTTGCCGTCGAAGCGGGACTCGGCGTTGCCGTGGGACATCGCCTGGTTCTGCAGCGGGCACTCGCCGCCCTTGTCGCAGACCGGGCAGTCCAGGGGGTGGTTGATGAGCAGCAGCTCCATCACACCGCGCTGGGCCTTCTCGGCGACCGGCGAGGTCAGGTGGGTCTTGACGACCATGCCGTCCGTGCACGTGATCGTGCAGGACGCCATCGGCTTGCGCTGGCCCTCCACCTCGACGATGCACTGGCGGCAGGCGCCGGCCGGGTCCAGCAGGGGGTGGTCGCAGAAGCGGGGGATCTCGATGCCGAGCTGCTCGGCGGCCCGGATGACCAGGGTGCCCTTGGGCACGCTGATCTCGATGCCGTCGATCGTCAGCGTGACGAGGTCCTCCGGCGGGACCGCCGCCTCTCCCCCACCCGCGGGAGCACTGGTGGTCACGGTCATGCGTTCACCTCCGGGCGGTCCGCCCAGGCCGTCGACTTGGCCGGGTCGAAGGGGCAGCCCCGGCCCGTGATGTGCTGCTCGTACTCCTCGCGGAAGTACTTCAGTGAGGAGAAGATCGGGGACGCGGCGCCGTCGCCGAGGGCGCAGAAGGACTTGCCGTTGATGTTGTCGGCGATGTCGGCGAGCTTGTCGAGGTCGGACATCACGCCCTTGCCGGCCTCGATGTCCCGCAGCAACTGCACCAGCCAGTACGTCCCTTCGCGGCAGGGTGTGCACTTGCCGCAGGACTCGTGGGCGTAGAACTCGGTCCAGCGGGTCACCGCCCGCACCACGCAGGTCGTCTCGTCGAAGCACTGCAGCGCCTTGGTGCCGAGCATGGAGCCGGCGGCGCCGACGCCCTCGTAGTCGAGGGGGACGTCGAGGTGCTCGTCGGTGAACATCGGCGTGGAGGAGCCGCCCGGCGTCCAGAACTTCAGGCGGTGGCCCGGCCGCATGCCGCCGCTCATGTCGAGGAGCTGGCGCAGCGTGATGCCGAGCGGGGCCTCGTACTGGCCGGGGCTCGCGACGTGGCCGCTGAGCGAGTAGAGCGTGAAGCCCGGGGACTTCTCGCTGCCCATCGACCTGAACCAGTCCTTGCCGTTTTTCAGGATGGCGGGAACCGACGCGATCGACTCGACGTTGTTCACGACAGTGGGACAGGCGTAGAGGCCTTCCACCGCAGGAAAGGGGGGACGGAGCCGCGGTTGACCACGGCGGCCTTCGAGCGAGTCGAGCAGTGCGGTCTCCTCACCGCAGATGTACGCGCCGGCGCCCGCGTGCACGGTGAGCTGGAGGTCGAGTCCGCTGCCCAGGATGTTCTCGCCGAGGTAGCCCGCCGCGTAGGCCTCGCGCACGGCCTCGTGCAACCGCCGCAGGACGGGGACGACTTCACCCCGCAGATAGATGAAGGCATGCGACGACCTGATGGCGTAGCACGCGATCACGATGCCCTCGATGAGGCTGTGCGGGTTCGCGAAGAGGAGCGGGATGTCCTTGCAGGTACCCGGCTCCGACTCGTCGGCGTTGACAACTAGATAGTGCGGTTTTCCATCACCCTGCGGGATGAACTGCCACTTCATCCCGGTCGGGAATCCCGCGCCGCCGCGGCCCCGCAGCCCGGAGTCCTTGACGTACGCGATCAGGTCGTCCGGCGACATGGCGAGGGCCTTGCGGAGCCCCTCGTACCCCTCGTGCCTCCGGTAGACGTCCAGAGTCCAGGACCGGTCCTCGTCCCAGAAGGCCGACAGCACGGGTGCGAGCAGCTTCTCCGGGCTCGGGTCCTTGACCTCGGATACCACGGTCATCACTCACCCTCCTCGGCGGTAGGCCCCGCGGGGTGGGCAGGGTCGGAGGCCGATGTGTCCTGCGGCGCGTCATGGGAGCTGAGGTGCTCGGCCGGCGACGGCTCGTGCACCTTGTCCTGCGGTTCCTCGTGCGGACCTCCGCGCGGATGGACCACGCGCGCGGGTGCGGCCTCTCCCCTCGCCAGGCGAAGGCCCACCAGTGACGCGGGTCCCGCACTGCCGCCCTCCTCGACGGCCCCGGGCCGCTCGTCGGGGAAGCCGGCCAGAATCCGCGCGGTCTCCTTGAAGGTGCACAGGCGCGCCCCGCGCGTGGGCTGCACGGAGCGTCCCGCCCGCAGGTCGTCGACCAGGCGCTTGGCGCTCGCCGGGGTCTGGTTGTCGAAGAACTCCCAGTTGACCATCACGACCGGCGCGTAGTCGCAGGCCGCGTTGCACTCGATGTGCTCCAGGGTGACCTTGCCGTCGTCGGTGGTCTCGCCGTTGCCGACGCCCAGGTGCTCCTGGAGGGTCTCGAAGATCGCGTCGCCGCCCATGACCGCGCACAGCGTGTTGGTGCAGACGCCGACCTGGTAGTCACCGGACGGCTTGCGCCGGTACATGGTGTAGAAGGTGGCGACGGCGGTGACCTCGGCCGTGGTCAGGCCCAGCATGTCCGCGCAGAACCGCATGCCGGTGCGCGTGACATGGCCCTCCTCCGACTGCACGAGGTGGAGCAGCGGCAGCAGGGCGGAGCGGGAGTCCGGGTAGCGCGCGATCACTTCGCGCGCGTCCGCCTCCAGCCGGGCCCGGACGTCGTCCGGGTACGCGGGTGCGGGCAGTTCGGGCATGCCCAGGCTGACGCCCCGCTCGGAAGAAGAGGTGGTCACCGGTCGACGCCTCCCATCACGGGGTCGATGGACGCGACGGCGACGATGACGTCGGCGACCTGGCCGCCCTCGCACATCGCCGCCATGGCCTGAAGGTTGGTGAAGGACGGGTCGCGGAAGTGGACCCGGTAGGGGCGGGTGCCGCCGTCGGAGACCGCGTGCACCCCGAGTTCGCCCTTGGGCGACTCGACGGCCGCGTACGCCTGTCCCGGCGGGACCCGGAAGCCCTCGGTGACGAGCTTGAAGTGGTGGATCAGGGCCTCCATGGAGGTGCCCATGATCTTCTTGATGTGGTCGAGGGAGTTGCCGAGTCCGTCCGGGCCCAGGGCGAGCTGGGCGGGCCAGGCGATCTTCTTGTCGGCGACCATGACCGGGCCGGGCTGGAGCCGGTCCAGGCACTGCTCGATGATCCCGAGCGACTGGCGCATCTCCTCCAGGCGGATGAGGAAGCGGCCGTAGGCGTCGCAGGTGTCGGCGGTCGGGACGTCGAAGTCGTACGTCTCGTAGTCGCAGTACGGCTGGGCCTTGCGCAGGTCGTGCGGCAGGCCGGTGGCGCGCAGGATCGGGCCGGTCGCGCCGAGGGCCATGCAGCCGGCCAGGTCGAGATAGCCGATGTCCTGCATGCGGGCCTTGAAGATGGGGTTCCCGGTGGCGAGCTTGTCGTACTCCGGGAGGTTCCTCTTCATCTTCTTCACGAACTCGCGGATCTGGTCCACCGCGCCGGGCGGCAGGTCCTGGGCGAGTCCGCCGGGCCGGATGTACGCGTGGTTCATGCGCAGGCCCGTGACCAGCTCGTAGATGTCGAGAATCATTTCACGATCACGGAATCCGTAGATCATGATCGTGGTGGCGCCCAGCTCCATGCCGCCGGTGGCGATGCACACCAGGTGGGAGGACAACCGGTTCAGCTCCATCAGGAGCACCCGGATGATCTTGGCGCGCTCGGTGATCTGGTCCTCGATGCCGAGGAGCTTCTCGACGGCGAGGCAGTAGGCGGTCTCGTTGAAGAAGGACGTCAGGTAGTCCATGCGGGTCACGAACGTGGTGCCCTGCGTCCACGTGCGGTATTCGAGGTTCTTCTCGATGCCCGTGTGGAGGTAGCCGATGCCGCAGCGGGCCTCGGTGACCGTCTCGCCCTCGATCTCCAGGATCAGACGGAGCACCCCATGGGTGGACGGGTGCTGGGGACCCATGTTGACGACGATGCGCTCGTCGTCGGCGCGGGCCGCGGACTGGACGACCTCGTCCCAGTCGCCACCGGTGACCGTGTAGACGGTGCCCTCGGTGGTCTCGCGTGCGGACGCGGCCGACGCGGCGGATGCTGACTGCGTGCTCACGAGTACGACCTCCGCTGGTCCGGAGCCGGGATCTGGGCGCCCTTGTACTCGACGGGGATGCCGCCGAGGGGGTAGTCCTTGCGCTGCGGGTGGCCCTGCCAGTCGTCCGGCATCATGATCCGCGTCAGGGCCGGGTGACCTTCGAAGACGATGCCGAAGAAGTCGTAGGTCTCGCGCTCGTGCCAGTCGTTCGTCGGGTAGACGGAGACCAGCGACGGGATGCGCGGGTCGCCGTCGGGGGCGCTGACTTCGAGGCGGATCAGCCGGTTGTGGGTGATCGAGCGCAGGTGGTAGACCGCGTGCAGCTCGCGGCCCTTGTCGTTCGGGTAGTGGACGCCGCTGACGCCGGTGCACAGCTCGAAGCGCAGGGCCGGGTCGTCGCGCAGGGTGCGGGCGACGCGGACCAGGTGCTCGCGTTCGATGTGGAAGGTCAGTTCGCCGCGGTCGACGACCGTCTTCTCGATGGCGTTGCCGGGGAGGAGCCCCTGTTCCTCCAGGGCGCCCTCCAGCTCGTCGGCGACCTCGTCGAACCATCCGCCGTAGGGCCGGGTCGCCGGTCCCGGGAGTCGGACCGAGCGGACCAGCCCGCCGTAGCCGGAGGTGTCGCCGCCGTTGTTGGCGCCGAACATGCCGCGCTGGACGCGGATCTCCTCGCCGCCCTGGCCGCGCTGGCCGGGGAGGTTGGAGGCGGAGAGATCCTTCTCGGGGTTCACCCCGTTCGCGGAGCCGTTCGCCCCGTTCGCGGAGCCGTTCACCCCGTTCGCGGAGCCGTTCGCCCCGTGGTTTCCCTGGGTGCTGTTCGCGTCGCTCACCGCAGCAGCCCCTTCATCTCGATCGTGGGAAGGGCCTTGAGCGCCGCCTCCTCCGCCTCGCGGGCCGCCTCCTCGGCGTTCACGCCGAGCTTGGAGGACTGGATCTTCTGGTGGAGCTTGAGGATCGCGTCCATCAGCATCTCGGGGCGGGGCGGGCAGCCGGGCAGGTAGATGTCGACCGGGACGATGTGGTCGACGCCCTGGACGATCGCGTAGTTGTTGAACATGCCGCCGGAGGAGGCGCAGACACCCATGGAGATCACCCACTTGGGGTTGGGCATCTGGTCGTAGACCTGCCTCAGGACGGGCGCCATCTTCTGGCTGACCCGGCCGGCGACGATCATGAGGTCCGCCTGGCGCGGTGAGCCGCGGAAGACCTCCATGCCGAAGCGGGCCAGGTCGTAGCGGCCGGCGCCGGTGGTCATCATCTCGATGGCGCAGCAGGCGAGGCCGAAGGTGGCCGGGAAGACGGACGCCTTGCGCACCCAGCCTGCGGCCTGCTCGACGGTGGTCAGCAGGAAGCCGCTCGGCAGCTTTTCTTCGAGTCCCATGTCGTTAAAGGCCCCTCAGTCCCATTCCAGGCCGCCGCGCCGCCATACGTACGCGTACGCGACGAAGACGGTGAGCACGAAGAGCAGCATCTCCACGAGCCCGAAGATCCCCAGGGCGTTGAAAGTGACGGCCCAGGGGTAGAGGAAGACGATCTCGATGTCGAAGACGATGAAGAGCATCGCCGTCAGGTAGTACTTGATGGGGAAGCGCCCGCCGCCGGCCGGCGTGGGGGTCGGCTCGATGCCGCACTCGTAGGCTTCGAGCTTCGCGCGGTTGTACCGCTTCGGACCGATCAGCGTGGCCATGACCACGGAGAAGATCGCAAAGCCTGCCCCGAGGGCTCCCAGTACGAGGATGGGCGCATACGCGTTCACCGCTCCTCGCTCCTCTCAGTCGGCACTGACTGCTGGCGGTTGCACTGGGCTCACATCCGTCTCACCGGTCCCACGAACCCCGCTCGCCCCGGCGAAGATCGCGAACATGTGAAGCAGGTCACAAGCCCAACTGCCTCGCATCTTATGCCCGCCGCTCTGTGATCTGCGACACGGGGTATTGCACAAGCTTTGTGATCTCTACCACCTGACGAAGGATCATGAAGTCGGATGATGAGTGATCTTCATACGCGAAGCGTTCAGTTGATCACCAGAAGTGACAATCTTGCATGTCATCGCAGGCCGGAGGGGGCGTCTCCATATCAAGAGAGTTCCGGTGCATGCAAATTCGCGGTGGACGCGGGTCCCTGGTAGTGGAGCGCGTTCACACCTCGGAGGGAGTCCGGGGCGGGGTGTGGACGCGGTCCGGGGCGCGTGCATGCGTTCACGAGCCGAGCACGCGTCGGACGCGACGCTTCCGGTAATCGTTCCGTGACCTCCGCCACATTCATGAGAGGCGTCTGAGAACCGGGCTTGGCCAATGAAGCCAACCAGTGGTAAGCGGGGGGCAATTCGGACGTAATGATCAAAGACCGTGATCAAGGGCTTGATCGCGGGCGTCCGCAATGTCCGTTACGGCGTCAATAAAGAGCGACACGCCCGGGTTTCCGGGTCTCGATTGAACAACTGTGGCGCAGCACACGTTTCTTGAAGATATGAAGGAGCCCCTGGTACCGGTTGTTCCCATGTCCCACACCGCTCACATACGCAGCCACCGGAAGCCCCGCCGCAGCGCGTCGACCCTCGCGATGCGGGCCGGAGTTGCCGGTGGCGTTCTCGGCACCCTGGCAGTCGCCGGGGCGTCCGGCTCGGCGAACGCGGCCGAGCCGGTGACGCAGACCCTCGAACTGCCCACCCTGACGGCCGACCTGGCCGCTCAGGCGGCCCAGTCCGCGGACGCCACCGAGCAGGCCGCCGCGAACTACCAGCTGCAGGCCGAGCGTGACGCGGCTGCCGCAAAGGCCGCGAAGCAGGCGAAGGCGGACCTCGCCGACGCCAAGAAGAAGGCGGCGGAGGCCAAGAAGAAGGCCCAGGAGGCCGCCCGCAAGGAGGCCGCCGCCCGCGCCTCCCGCTCCGCGGAGCGGACCACGCTCTCCACCACGGCGGACGTCGGCTCCACCTCGACGTCCACCTCCACCTCCACCAGCACGTCCACGGCCACCGGTTCGGCCGCGGCCGTCATCAGCTTCGTCAAGGCCCAGGTCGGCAAGGCGTACGTCTCCGGTGCCACCGGTCCCTCCGCCTACGACTGCTCCGGCCTGGTGCAGACGGCCTTCAAGCAGGTCGGCATCAGCCTGCCGCGCGTCTCCCAGGACCAGTCGACGGCCGGCACCCAGGTCTCGCTGAGCAACCTCCAGCCGGGCGACATCCTGTACTGGGGCGGCGCGGGCAGCGCCTACCACGTCGCCGTGTACGTCGGCGACGGCATGTTCGTGGGCGCGCAGAACCCCTCCACCGGCGTCGTGGAGCGCCCGCTGTCGTACGACCCGCCCACCGGTGCCGTGCGGGTGCTCTGAGCGCACTCCGCACCTCTCACACGCGTAGGGCCGCAGCCACTCGGGGGGCAGCGGCCCTCGCGGCGTACCCGGAACCCGTGCGCCGCCCCTGACACGCCTCGCCTCGCCCCTGGCATGCTCTGCTCGGGCCGCCGTCCGGTGGTCCGCCGCCGAGCGAAGGAGTCCACGCGATGCCACGCGTGTTCGTACAGGGAAGTCCCGCCGACCACTACCCGCGCCACGCCCCCGAGGCCGCGCGGGGCGCGGTGCGCCGCGTCACCGAGGTCGGCGAGGAGGTGCTGCACAAGCCGTGCCGGGACGTCACGGAGTTCGGGCCCGACCTCGCCGCGCTCATCGACGACATGTTCCGCACCATGTACGTCGCCGAGGGCGCGGGACTGGCGGCGAATCAGGTCGGCGTGGATCTGCGCCTGTTCGTGTACGACTGCCCCGATGACGACGGAGTCCGACATGTCGGGCACATCGTCAATCCGGTGCTCGAAACGCCCACGACCGGGCGACGGCTGCTGGACGAGGGCGAGGGGTGCCTGTCGGTGCCGGGTGCCGTGATGGCCGTACCGCGGCCGGACCGGGCCGTCGTGCGCGGGCAGGACAGGGACGGCGAGCCCGTCGCCATCGAGGGCACCGGATACTTCGCGCGGTGCCTGGCCCACGAGACCGACCACACCAACGGGTACGTCTATCTGGACCGGCTCTCGAAACGGGACAAGAAGGACGCGCTGCGGCAGATGGCGGACCGGCGGGACGCGGTGTACGCGCGCCGGGCCGCCAACGCCGCGGCCTTCAGCGCCTAGTCACGCCTTCGGGGCCACCTTGCTCAGGCCGTTGATGATGCGGTCCATCGCGTCGCCGCCCGTCGGGTCGGTGAGGTTCGCCAGCAGCTTCAGGGTGAACTTCATCAGCACCGGGTGGGTCAGACCGCGCTGGGTGGCGATCTGCATGACCTTCGGGTTGCCGATGAGCTTCACGAAGGCGCGGCCGAGCGTGTAGTAGCCGCCGTAGGTGTCCTTGAGGACGCGCGGGTAGCGCTGGAGGGCGATCTCGCGCTGGGCGGGCGTCGCGCGCGCGTGGGCCTGCACGATGACGTCGGCGGCGATCTGGCCGGACTCCATGGCGTAGGCGATGCCCTCGCCGTTGAAGGGGTTCACCAGGCCGCCGGCGTCGCCGACGAGCAGCAGCCCGCGCGTGTAGTGCGGCTGGCGGTTGAAGGCCATGGGGAGGGCGGCGCCGCGGATCGGGCCGGTCATGTTCTCGGGGGTGTAACCCCAGTCCTCCGGCATGGAGGCGCACCACGCCTTGAGGATCTCGCGCCAGTCCAGCTCCTTGAAGGAGGCGGAGGTGTTCAGCACGCCGAGACCCACGTTCGACGTGCCGTCGCCCATGCCGAAGATCCAGCCGTAGCCGGGCAGCAGGCGGTCCTGGGGGCCGCGGCGGTCCCACAGTTCCAGCCAGGACTCCAGATAGTCGTCGTCGTGGCGGGGGCTCTGGAAGTACGTGCGGACCGCGACGCCCATGGGGCGGTCCTCGCGGCGGTGCAGGCCCATCGCCAGGGACAGGCGGGTGGAGTTGCCGTCGGCGGCGACGACGAGCGGCGCGTGGAAGGTGACCTCGCGCTTGTCCTCGCCGAGCTTGGCGGTGACGCCGGTGATGCGGCCGGTGCGGTCGTCGAGGACCGGGCCGCTGACGTTGCAGCGCTCGTAGAGGCGGGCGCCGGCCTTCTGGGCGTTGCGGGCGAGCTGCTCGTCGAAGTCGTCGCGCTTGCGGACCAGGCCGTAGTTCGGGTAGGCGGCGAGATCGGGCCAGTCGAGCTGGAGGCGGGAGCCGCCGCCGATGATGCGCAGGCCCTTGTTGCGCAGCCAGCCGGCCTCCTCGGAGATGTCGATGCCCATGGCGACGAGTTGCTTGACCGCGCGCGGCGTGAGGCCGTCGCCGCACACCTTCTCGCGCGGGAACTCGGTCTTCTCCAGGAGCAGGACGTCGAGACCGGCCTTGGCGAGGTGGTACGCGGTCGTGGAGCCGGCTGGCCCCGCGCCCACGACGATCACATCGGCGGTGTGGTCGGAGAGGGGCTCGGTCACGGCGGGATCTCCCCAAGGTTTCGAAATCTGCGTGCCGACCGGCACTGGACATGGGCAGTCTATTCAGCGGACTTGATCACCTGGCTGAAGGGCTGCCCTGTGAACCGACCTCTCCCCGCGGTACGGCTGCGCGTTCCCACGCACGAGGACGCGGTCACCTGGCACCGGATCTTCGCCGACCCGGAGGTCATGGAGTTCCACGGCGGCAGGCCGGCGGAGCTGTCGGTCTACGAGGAACTCACCGCGCGCCAGCGGCGGCACGACGCGGAGCACGGCTTCTGCCTGTGGACGGTGCTGGACGAGTCCGGTGAGGTCATCGGCTTCACCGGTGCCCAGCCGTGGCGGCCGGACTGGGGACCGGTCGGCGAGACCGAGATCGGCTGGCGGCTCGGGCGGGCGCACTGGGGCAAGGGGTACGCGACGGCGGCGGCGCGGGAGACGCTGCGGCGGGTGCGGGAGGCCGGGGTGCCGGAGGTGGTGGCGATGGTGCGGCAGGGCAACGAGCGGTCGATCGCGGTGACCCGGCGGCTCGGCATGGAGCGGGCGGAGAGCTACACGCACCCCACGCTGAACGAGCCGGCCCTGTGCTTCCGGCTCCGCTTCCATCACCCTGAGTAGCCATCTGCTACAGAAAGACACCGGCGCCTTCCGGGCGGGCCGGACGGGAGTTACCCTGCCAGTACCGCTGGGGGTGACATCTGTGCGTATAACACCCAAAACACCCGAAGTGCGCGTCCCTCGTCTGGTCGGTCTGATGGCCGTGGACGCGCGCGAGACGGCCAGGGCGCGGGGTCTGTTCCTCAACGCGCCGGACCGCCCGGACTTCCACCGCACCGTCGTCGACTACGTCGTACGCCAGTATCCGCAGCCCGGTGCCGAGGTGCCGCCGGACTCGATGGTGTACGTGTGGTTCGACTTCGGTGAGGGCGAGGGCGGCGGAGGCGTGCGCGAGCCGCGCGTTCCGCGACCGCCGACGGGCGGGATGCAACGGGAGCTGGAGCAGCCGGGCGACCCGTACGCGGTGGCCGGGTTCGGCTCCTCCTGAAGCTCCTCCTGAAGCTCGTCCTGAAGCCCCGGCCCACCCCGGGACCCACCGCTCCTCGAAGCCCGCTACTCCTTGAAGCCCCGGTGCAGTGCGACCACCCCGCCGGTGAGGTTGCGCCACGCCACCTTGGACCAGCCCGCCTTGCGGAGGCGTTCGGCGAGCGCGGGCTGGTCGGGCCAGGCCCGGATGGACTCGGCGAGGTAGACGTACGCGTCCGGGTTCGAGGAGACGGCGCGCGCGACCGGCGGCAGCGCCCGCATCAGGTACTCGGTGTAGACGGTGCGGAACGGCGCCCAGGTCGGGTGGGAGAACTCGCAGATCACCACGCGCCCGCCGGGGCGGGTGACCCGGTACATCTCGCGCAGCGCCGCGTCCGTGTCCTGGACGTTGCGCAGCCCGAAGGAGATCGTCACCGCGTCGAACGTGTCGTCCTTGAAGGGCAGCCTGGTCGCGTCGCCCGCCGTGAACGGCAGCCAGGTGTGCTTCCTCTTGCCGACCTGGAGCATGCCGAGGGAGAAGTCGCAGGGGACGACGTACGCGCCGGTCCGCGCGAAGGGCAGCGAGGAGGTCGCCGTGCCGGCGGCGAGGTCCAGGACCTTCTGCGCGGGGCGCGCGTCGACCGCCGTCGCGACCTCCTTGCGCCAGCGCCGGTCCTGGCCGAGCGACAGCACGTCGTTCGTCAGGTCGTACCGTTCCGCCACGTCGTCGAACATCGAGGCGACTTCGTGCGGCTGCTTGTTCAGGGAAGCGCGGGTCACCCGCCCATTCTTGCAGCCCGCCCTCCCGGCAGGAGCGCCGGCTTCTTGCGCGCCGCCACGTCCTCCACCCACCCGCACGCCAGCACGAAGAAGGCGATCAGCACCCAGCCGACACCGAACAGGAACCACTGGCTGTCCAGCGGGAGGTACGTCTCGAAGGCCGGCACGTTCCAGAGCCGGTCGATGAGCGGGACGGCCAGCACCAGCGCGATCTGGTGCCACAGGTAGATCGTCACCGCGCGGGCGTTGAAGACGGTGACCGCGCGGTCCAGGCGCGGGAACCGGGTCAGCCGGCCGAAGTCGATCCGGAAGCGCGCCTTCGCCCACATCAGCAGCAGCACGAAGCCGGCCGACCAGAAGGCCTGGGCGAGGGGGTTCTCGTCCAGGTCGTACGTCCCGAAGTCCGCCTGGTGCGCGAAGGCGTACCAGGCGCCGTAACCGAGGGCGGCGAGCGCCAGGACGACCACCGGGGCGGGTTTCGCCCGCTGGAGCACGCCGTCGCGGTGGGCGAAGCCGAGCAGCCAGCAGCACAGGTACGTCGACAGGTCCCACAGGGCGCTGCCCAGCCGGTCGTCCGGGCCTGACCAGACGAAGTTCAGCACCAGGACCGGCGCGAGGGACAGCACCAGGACCGGGACCGGGGCGAGCCGGAAGACCCGCAGCAGCAGCGGGGAGAGCAGCACGAACCAGAGGTAGGTGCGCAGGTACCAGAGGATCTCCCAGGCCTGCTCGCCCCACGCGTCGCCCGGCGGGTCGCCGAGCGGGACGACCCAGTAGACGATCTCCCGGCCCGGTATCCAGCCGTGGACCAGCATCGCGAGCACCACGAAGAACCCCCAGAACCAGAACGGGGGCAGGAGCCGTCTGAGCCTGCTTCCGAGGACCTTCGCGGCCGGGCGCTGAAGGGACTTCGCCATCAGGGTCCCGGCCAGGGCGAACATGACGCCCATGGAGGGGAACACCAGGCCGCACCAGGCCCAGCCGAAGGTGTGGTAGGTCACCACTCTGACCAGCGCAAGGGCTCTGAGCGTGTCGAAGTAGCGGTCGCGCCCGGCCGGTTCGGGGCGGGACGGCCCTACGGCGGGAACGGCCGCTGATCTGCTGTGCGCCCCCATGTCAGGCCGCCCCCGCCGGGGTCCCGACCTCGCCCGTCCGCTTCAGCTTCTGCCAGCGCAGGCGCCCGCCCGTGAGCGCGGTGACGCAGGAGTGGATGAGGACGAGGTACATCATCTGGCGGTAGGCCAGTTGCTGCAGGGGCATCATCAGGAGGTAGCGGTACTTCTCGCGGTCGAGGCGGAAGGCGTAGCCCGCGCAGAGGAGCTGGACACCGAGGACCGCCAGCCAGGCCAGCAGGGCCGCCCGGAAGTCGACGAAGATCATGGAGTAGAGGGTGAAGACGTCGATGAGGGGGGCGAAGAGCGGCGTGATGACCTGGAAGACCACCACCAGGGGCATGCCGACGCGTCCGAAGCGGCCCGACGGGCCCCGGTCCGTCAGGGACTTGCGGTGCTTCCACAGGGCCTGCATGGTGCCGTAGGACCAGCGGTAGCGCTGGGACCAGAGCTGCCCCAGCGAGCCCGGCGCCTCCGTCCAGGCCCTGGCGTGCTCCTGGTAGACGACCCGCCAGCCCGCGCGGTGCAGGGCGATGGTGATGTCGGTGTCCTCGGCGAGGGTGTCCTCGCTCATGCCGCCGACCGCCAGCACGGCGTCCCGGCGGAACGCGCCGATCGCGCCCGGGATGGTGGGCATGCAGCGCAGCAGGTCGTACATGCGCCGGTCGAGGTTGAAGCCCATCACGTACTCGATGTGCTGCCAGGCACCGATCAGGGTGGTGCGGTTGCCGACCTTGGCGTTGCCGGCGACCGCGCCGACGGACGGGTCGGCGAACGGCTGCACCAGCTGCCGCACGGTGTCCGGTTCGAAGACCGTGTCGCCGTCCATCATGACGACGATGTCGTGCGACGCGTTGCGCACGCCGTTGTTCAGGGCGGCCGGCTTGCCGGCGTTCTCCTGGCGGATCACCCGGACGTTCGTCATGCCGAGCGACTCGGCCGCGTCGCGGGCGATCCGCGAGGTGCCGTCGGTCGAGCCGTCGTCCACCACGATGATCTCGATCGGGTGGGTGCTGCGCGCCAGCGACCGAAGCGTGTGGGCGATGCACTCCTTCTCGTTGTACGCCGGGACGACGACGCTCACCGGCCTGGTGACGGGAGGGCCCCAGCCGAAGCGGTGTCTGTTGCGCTGCCGGTGGTGGCGGCGGGCGAGGACCAGCATCATCCCGAAGCGGCCCAGGACGGCCACCCCGACGATCGCCAGCCCGACCGACAGCGTGGGTACGGTCCACTCGGCGACGGCCACGGCCGCGATGAGGGCCTTGCCCTCGTAGAGGGTCAGGCCGGTGGCCCGGTGGTGGGCGGCCTGGAGGCGCGGGCCGGCCGCCGTGCCGCCGTCCGCCGTCTGCCGGGTGGCCGCGCGCTGCTGCTCCATGACCCCGCTGATGGTGGTGAAGGTGTAGCCCTTCGCCCTCATCTTCTCGATGTACCGCGGCAGCGCCGCGATCGTCTGCGAGCGTTCGCCGCCCGCGTCGTGGAAGAGCACCGAGGCGCCCTCGCTGCCCTGGGGGGTGGCCCACTTCACGATGTCGGAGACGCCCGGCCGCTTCCAGTCGTCGCTGTCGGTGTCGACGAAGACGCTGGTGTAGCCGTCCTCGCCGAGCCGTTTGTAGACGGGCCAGCTGTAGTTGTCGATGGCGTCCGTCTCGGAGGAGTACGGCGCCCGGAACAGGGTCGTGGTGATGCCGGCCGCGCCGGCGAGGGCGAGCTGCGTCTGCTCCATCTCGCGGTCGACGCGGGACGCGGACTGGTACGACAGGTCGACGTGCGTGAACGTGTGGACGCCGACCTCGTTGCCCTGCTCGACCATCGTCCTCACGATGCCCGGGTAACGCGACACCATGGAGCCGACCAGGAAGAACGTGCCGGGGACGTCGTACTTCCGCAGGATCTTCAGGACCTGGGGCGTCCAGGCCGGGTTCGGGCCGTCGTCGAAGGTGAGGGCGATGGTCCTGGCGGGGACGGAGACCGTGGTGGCCTGGCCGCCCCGGAAGGTGAGGATCGGGCCGCCGCCGAGGATCGCGTCCGGGACCTCGCTGGAGTCGGCCCCGCTGCGCACGCGCTGGTCGCCGCCGACCTCGGCGCGCAGATAACCGTCGAGCAGCATCGCGCAGCTCAGCGCGAGCAGGAGCAGCAGGGCGAGGATGACGCGGGGGCGTTGCAGCGCCGCGGCCCTGCCTGCCGCGCGCTCGATGCGGGTGGGCGCGCGCCTGCGGCCCCGGGAGGACGTCGGAGTGGTCATGACTGCCACTGCGCTCCGGTCAGTTGGCGCCCGCGGACGCGGACGTGGTCGCGGACTCGGTGGGGGACGTGGTCGCGGACGCGGTGGGGGAAGCCGTCGGCTGGGTGGTGTGCGGCAGGTCCGCCTGGCGGCCGGCACCGCCCTCCGGCCGTATCCGACCGGGCACCGGGCCGCCCTCGGCGTCGAAGGGCAGCAACGAGGACGGGGTGAGCGAGGTGCCCCAGCCCATGAACGCGGCGGCGAGCACGCCCGCGTAGGCGAGGCAGACGGCGCCGAGGAACAGGCCGAGGCGGCGCAGCACCTTCGACCGGCGTCCGGTGGTGTCAACGAACACGGGTCCCTCGGTGGACCCGTTGCCATGTTTGCGGCGGCGACCGCGCCCGGCGGCGCGAGTTTCGATGGCGGGTTCGGATTGCATTCCTCGGATATTAGAGAGGCTTCATGTGGCCCTTTCTCTGGAATTCTTGTGAGCCACCCGAGATTCTTGTGAGCCGCCCATGAAGGCGCCTTGAACCTGTTGCCGGGCTGAGAGACCGGACGGAGCCCACATCCCGGTGTGAGAGATTTCCCCCATGAGGAGTCCACTGAGGCCCGTGGCCGGGGCCGGCTGCGCGGTCGCCCTCGCGGTGACGGGTTGTTCCGCCCAGGCCACGAGCGCCCCGCGCGCCGCCGTCTCCGGCACCGCCGCCGCCCCCGCGACCAGCACCGCCTACGCCCCTTACGTCAGCGCCAGCGAGGCCTCGGCCACCGACTCCGCCGGGTCCCCGGCGACGTACAACGTCGCCTTCGTGATCTCCGGTGGCGGTGGCTGCACGCCGAAGTGGAACGGCACCGAGGCGATCGCCGACTCCGCCGTGACATCGCGGATCTCCGCGCTGAGGAAAAACGGCGCGAGCGTCCGCGTCTCGTTCGGCGGCGCCTCCGGAAAGGAGTTGGCCGCCGCATGCGACAGTGTTTCGGAACTCGCCGCCGCCTACGGCGAGGCGCTGGACGCGGCGGGTGCCGGCGAAGCCGATTTCGACATCGAGGGTGACGAGCTGACGAACTCCGCCGATGTGGCACTGCGTTCGCGGGCGATAGCGCGGTTGCAGAAGCAACGCCCGGATCTGAAGGTGTCCTTCACGCTTCCGGTGATGCCGTCGGGGCTCGACGCGGACGGCCTCGCGCTGCTGGAGTCCGCGAACACGTACGACGTCCAGGTCTCCACGGTCAATCTCATGACCATGAACTACGGCGAGTCGTACGGCGGTGACATGGGGGACTACGCCGTGGCCTCCGCGACGGCCGCGCACGCCCAGTTGAAGAAGGTGTTCGGGCTGTCGGACGCGGACGCCTGGCGGGGCATGGCGCTGACCTCGATGATCGGCGTCAACGACGTGGCCGGCGAGACGTTCACGCTCCCCGACGCCGCGCAGGTGCGGCGGTTCGCGGAACGCAAGGGGGTCGCCTGGGTGTCGATGTGGTCGGCGTTCCGGGACCGGCAGTGCGCGGACGGGGAGTCCGGGCAGGACGACGCGGCCACGGACTGCAGCGGGGTGCGTCAGAGGCCGGGTGCTTTCGCCCAGGCGTTCGCCGGGTGACTGGCGCGGCTAGCGTCGTCTGTGCACAAGGCGCCCGGCGCACACCGTGGCGATGCACGCCCCCGCCCCGTCGAAGACGGCCAGGTCGGCCCGGCCGGTCTGCCGGATCGCCGGCGTTCCGGCCGTACTCGGGAACACCACGACGTCGTTGCGCTCGGCCGCGGCCCGAAGTTCCGGTGAGTCGGCGTACCGCTCCAGGATCGCCACCGCTCCCAGCTTCAGTACCGCGTGGACGCGTTCGCGCGGGCTGGGAGCGGCCGGAACGGGGCCGTCGTGGACGAGGGCAGGGCCGAGGGAGCCCGGCCAGTGGCGTACCCGGGCCTGCGGGAACCGCTCGCGCAGCTCGTCGTACGGGCCCACCGCGCCGACCCGGTCCCTCCCGACCACCACGGCGCCGTTCTCGATCGGCTCGGAGTCCCAGGTGACGAAGACCCGGTCCGCCGCGTGAATCGTCTCCACGGCGACGTCAGTTCGACGCGAGCAGCTTCAGCTCGGGGTGGGCCGTGCCGCCCTCGATGGCCGTGGAGGAGATGTGGGAGACCACGCGGTCGTCGACGGGGTCGTTCGCCGGGTCGTCGTGGACGACCAGGTGCTCGTACGTCGTCGAGCGCTGCGCCGGGACGCGGCCCGCCTTGCGGATCAGGTCGATGATCTCCAGGCGGTTGGAGCGGTGCTTGGCGCCGGCCGAGGAGACCACGTTCTCCTCCAGCATGATCGAGCCGAGGTCGTCCGCGCCGTAGTGCAGGGACAGCTGGCCGACCTCCTTGCCGGTGGTGAGCCAGGAGCCCTGGATGTGCCGGACGTTGTCCAGGAACAGGCGGGCGATGGCGATCATCCGCAGGTACTCGAAGAGGGTCGCCTGGGTGCGGCCCTTCAGGTGGTTGTTCTCGGGCTGGTAGGTGTACGGGATGAACGCGCGGAAGCCGCCCGTGCGGTCCTGCACGTCCCGGATCATCCGCAGGTGCTCGATCCGCTCGGCGTTGGTCTCGCCGGTGCCCATCAGCATGGTGGAGGTGGACTCGACGCCCAGCCGGTGCGCGGTCTCCATGATCTCCAGCCAGCGCTCGCCGCTCTCCTTGAGGGGCGCGATGGCCTTGCGGGGGCGCTCGGGGAGCAGTTCCGCGCCCGCGCCGGCGAAGGAGTCCAGGCCGGCCTCGTGGATACGGGTGATGGCCTCTTCCACCGAGACCCCGCTGATCCGGGCCATGTGCTCGACCTCGGAGGCGCCCAGGGAGTGGATGACGAGCTGCGGGAAGGCCTCCTTGATGGCCCGGAAGTGCTTCTCGTAGTACTCGACGCCGTAGTCCGGGTGGTGGCCGCCCTGGAACATGATCTGGGTGCCGCCGAGTTCGACGGTCTCGGCGCAGCGGCGCAGGATGTCGTCCAGGTCCCGCGTCCAGCCCTTCTCCTTGTCCTTGGGGGCCGCGTAGAAGGCGCAGAACTTGCACGCCGTGACGCACACGTTCGTGTAGTTGATGTTCCGCTCGATGATGTACGTGGCGATGTGCTCGGTGCCCGCGTACATGCGGCGGCGCACGGCGTCGGCGGCGGCGCCCAGGGCGTGCAGGGGGGCGTCGCGGTAGAGGGCGAGCGCCTCTTCCGGGGTGATCCGCCCACCGGCGGCGGCACGGTCGAGGACAGACGTGAGGTCGGCCTTCTCGGTCACCAGGGCGTCCCTTTCGTCAAGGGGGGTGTGGACGGACCGAACCAGCCTACGCCAGGCGTTTCGCCCCGAAGACCTCAGGCCGCGTACGCGCCGATCAGCAGTCCGGTGAGGGCACCGGCGAGGAGGAACGGGCCGAACGGCACGGCCGTCTTCCGGCCCGCCCGCCGGGCGAGGACGAGGACGCCGCCGTAGAGCGCGCCGAGCAGGAACCCGGCGAAGGTGCCGAGCAGCACGGTGGGCCAGCCGTACCAGCCGAGTGCGGCGCCCGTGCCCACGGCCAGCTTGACGTCGCCGAAGCCCATGCCGCCCGGGTTGACGAGGTGCAGCACGCAGTAGCCGGCGCCCAGCGCGAGGGCGCCGTAGAGGGCGGTGCGCCAGTGGCCGGCGTGTTCGGGGAGCAGGGCGGCGAGGCCGAGCAGGGC
The DNA here is from genome assembly GCF_040609555.1 of Streptomyces sp. NPDC004658. Classification (NCBI taxonomy): domain Bacteria; kingdom Bacillati; phylum Actinomycetota; class Actinomycetes; order Kitasatosporales; family Streptomycetaceae; genus Streptomyces; species Streptomyces sp. NPDC004658. The sequence goes on along the minus strand of NZ_JBEXKG010000006.1, from coordinate 55,854 downwards.
GAGGGCGGCGGCGGCGAGCGGGAGGGTCAGCGGATCGGGCAGCCGCTGGACCCGGAGGTCGACGGCGGCGAGCAGCACCCCGACGGGCGTGAGCAGCAGCCACACCGCCAGCTCGGGCCGGGTGCCGGTGGCGGCGGCGAGGGCGGCGCAGACGAGGGAGGTTGCGGTGGCGAGGAGGGGGGCGGAGGGGGCGTACGGCCGGTACGACGTGACGGGCGCGCGCTCCTCGGCTCCCCCGCGTCCGCCCGCGCGCGCGCACGGGCCGCACCGGATGCCGCCCAGCCACCCCCGGACCGGATGGTGGCCGGCGGGGCAGCGGTCGCGCCACGGCTCGCCGGACGGTACGGCGAAACGGTAGGCGGCGCGGGGCAGCAGCGCCCCCGCCAGCGCGCCCCACAGCAGGGCGCCGAGCACCAGCACTCCCGTGGTCACCCGGTCCACGCTTCCCTCCCCCTCGGCCGGCCCGCCCGGGTTCCTACCCCGCTCAGGGCTGGAGCAGGTCCACCTTCACGTCGGCCGGGAAGCCGGTCGTCGGGCCGACCCGGCGGGCGAACTCGGCGACGGCCTCCAGCTGCGGGGCGCCGAAGCTGAAGTCGAGGGTGGTGAAGTACTGCTCCAGGGTGGCCTCGTCGAAGTCCTCCCAGCGGGCGGCCTGTTCGGCGACCTTCTGGACCTCTTCCAGGGAGAGGTCGCGGGAGGCGAGGAAGGCCTCGTGGACCTTGCGGGTGATGAACGGCTCGCGTTCCAGGTAGTCCCGGCGGGCCGCCCACACCGCGAAGACGAACGGCAGGCCGGTCCACTCCTTCCACAGCGCGCCGAGGTCGTGCACCTGGAGGCCGAAGCGGGGGCCGTCGACGAGGTTGGCACGCAGGGCGGCGTCGCCGATGAGGACGGCGGCCTCCGCCTCCTGCATCATCAGGCTGAGGTCGGGCGGGCAGGTGTAGTAGTCGGGCTGGACGCCGTACCGCTCGGCGAGGAGCAGCTGGGCGAGCCGGACGGAGGTGCGCGAGGTCGAGCCGAGGGCGACCCGGGCGCCGTCGAGCCGGTCCAGCGGGACCTGGGAGACGATCACGCAGGACATCACCGGGCCGTCGCAGCCGACGGCGATGTCGGGGAAGGCGACGAGGTCGTCGGCGTTGCGCAGGAACTCGACCAGGGTGACGGGGCCGATGTCGAGGTCGCCGCGCACGAGCCGCTCGCTGAGCTTCTCCGGGGTGTCCTTGGTGAGCTCGAAGTCGAGGAGCGTGCCGGTTCTCGCGAGCCCCCAGTAGAGGGGCAGGCAGTTCAGGAACTGGATGTGGCCGACACGCGGCCGGGTGCGAGAATTGTCCACATCGCGAGACTAGACCCCGTGGGGTACGGTGCTGGGACCGACCCCACCCTCAAACGGCCTAGCGGACGTTCAAACATCCGGGTGACGTGATCTTGATCCCTATTGCTTTCGGCTGCCCGGATGCTAGGCTTGCCGCAAGTTGCAGTTTGGTTTCCCTTGCAGTACAGAGCCTGCGGAGCATGTAACCGCGGGCTCTCGTCGTTTTCAGAAGTATGCAGTTGTGCAGCACCGTTTCACACTTGCAGGTTCTGGAGCAGGGCAACCCTTTGTGAGCCCAAGGAGGGCTTATGGCTACCGGAACCGTTAAGTGGTTCAACGCCGAAAAGGGCTTTGGCTTCATTGCCCAGGAGGGCGGCGGCCCCGACGTCTTCGTTCACTACTCCGCGATCAACGCCACGGGTTTCCGTTCCCTCGAAGAGAACCAGCAGGTGAGCTTCGACGTGACCCAGGGTCCGAAGGGCCCGCAGGCGGAGAACGTCACCCCGGTCTGATCGACCTGGGAGAACTGATCGCAGCCTAGCGCAGTACCCAAGGAGCCCCGCGCCGTCCGGCGACGGGGCTCCTGCCTTTTCCCGTTCACTTTTCGTTCACCAGCACTCAGATGTGCTGCATGACCAGCACGAACTTGGTCCCGGCCGCGAGCGCCTCGTACGAGTGGGATACGTCACCCCGGTACGACATGTAGTCCCCCGGGCCCAGCTCCACGGCCTCTCCGTGCGGCCCCGCCTTCACCGTGCCCTCGCTCACCACGATGTGCTCCACGGTGCCCGGAATGTGTGGTTCGGAATCCCGTACGGTCCCCGGCTCCAGCCAGACGAAATAGAGATCCCGGCGGGCGCCGGGCGGGCAGGACGAGAGCAGTGAGGCCAGGTAGCTGGACTGGTCGGAGTGGACCGTGGGCCCCTCGCCCGCCCGGATCACCTGGACCGCCGGCGCGGGCGGTTCGACCAGCGCGCTGAACGGTACGCCGAGCGCCACCGCGAGCGCCCAGATGGTCTCCATGCTCGGGTTCCCGCTCGCGGCCTCCAGCTGGGACAGCGTGGACTTGGCGATTCCGGCGCGTTTGGCCAGCTCGGACAGGGACAGGCCGGCACGGCCGCGCTCCCGCTTCAGGGATGCGGCGATCCACTCCAGGGGAAGCCGGGCGGGCACCTCGGACATCGCGTTCGCTCCATCGGTACGTTCGTTCGCCTTGACGGACAGGGCGCTCACTGTCCATCGTAGAGAACATGCGTTCGTCACACCGAACAACGCCCCCGCCCGACACGGACCGCTCCCTCCTCCGCGACAGCTCACTCGTCTGGCTGGCCAGCGGCATCGTCGGCGTCTCCTTCGGTGCCGTCTCCGTCGCCGGCGGGCTGCCGGTGTGGGTGCCCGTGCTGATGTCCCTGGTGGTCTACGCGGGATCGGCCCAGTTCAGCGCGGTGGGCGTGCTGCTCGCCGGGGGCGGCCCGGTGGCCGCCGTGGCCACCGGGCTGCTGCTCAACACCCGGACGGCGGCCTTCAGCCTGGCCGTCGCCGAGATCATCGGCACCCGCCGCGCGACCCGCTTCCTCGGCGCCCACCTGGTCACGGACGAGACGGTCGCCTTCGCCCTCGCCCAGTCCGACCCGGTCCGGCAGCGGCGGGCGTTCTGGATATCCGGGCTCGGCCTGTTCGCCGTGTGGAACATCGGCGTCCTGGCGGGCGCGCTGGCGGGCAGCGCCCTCGGCGACACCGCCCGCTACGGCCTGGACGCCGCGTTCCCCGCGGTCCTGGTCGCCCTGGTCCTCCCCGCCCTCCGCGCGGACGCGACGGTACGGCGGTGTGCCCTGCTCGGCGCCGCCCTGGCCCTGGCGGTCACGCCCGCCGTCCCGGCCGGGGTGCCGGTCCTGCTGGCCCTGACCGGACTCCTTCTGCACCGCCGCCCGGCCGACCGGGGAGCCGCCGCGTGAGCACCACGCTCGTCGTGATCCTCGCCCTGGCCGCCGGCACGTACGCCTTCCGGCTGGTCGGCCCGGTCCTGCACGGCCGGGTCACCGTCCCGCCCCGCGTCCAGGAACTGGCCTCGGCGGGCGCGGTGGTCCTGCTGGTCGCCCTGCTGGCCACGGGCGCCCTGACCGAGTCCGGCGGCTTCGCGGGCTGGGCCCGCCCCACCGGTGTCCTGGTCGGCGCCGCGCTGGCCTGGCGCCGGGCACCGTTCGCCGTGGTGGTGCTGGGGGCGGCACTGACGACGGCGGTGTTGCGGGGTGTGGGCGTGGGGTAGGGCTGGGCTAGGCCGCGTTCCGCCAGACCGCCAAGTCGCCCATGACGAAGCCGATGTCGGGCATCGCGGTCGACTTGGTCTGGATGGTGAACAGTGCGATGTCCCCCGAGGGGTGCTTGATGCAGATCTCGGTACCGGCCGCGGAGGCGGCCAGCGACAAGCGGTGGGCGGTGGCGTGCTTGAGGAAGAGACGGCACTCGTCGAGGGTGGTGCCGTGTCCACCGACCATCTGGACGAACACGCTGCCGCCACTTTCGAGTTCGCAGCTGGACGTCTTGCAGCCGAAGCGGATGGCCCCCTTGTCGTTCTTCGGCTTGCCGAACGGGTCCTCGATGCTCATCGGGTGCTTAGCGTCCACCATCAGCGGGGCGTACGGCTCGGCCTGCGGCTGTGACGGCGTGGGCGCGGAGGACCGCGCTGCGCCGCCCGAGGAATCCCTGGAGTCGGATGCGGCCCCCGACGCGGACGCCGACGCTCTCGGGGACTGTCCCGTCGCGGTCGTCCGGGAGTCCGCCGCCTCCCGCCCACCGGACCGGTTCTTCGCGTCCATCACCGACCACGCCAGGAGCGCGACCAGCAGCGCGCCGCCCGCCACACCCGCGGCCGAGATCAGCGCGGCGCGCCGGCGGCGGGCCTTCCGCTGTTCCGGCGTCGGCTGCGGCCAGCCGGCCGGCGCGATGAGCGGCTGCTGGGCGTACGCGGGGGTGGGCACCGGTGGCTGCGGATAAGCCGGGGTCGGCTCGGGTACGGGTGCCGGGACCGCGACCTCCGGTCCGGTGACCTCCCGCCACACGGCCGGTCCCCCGCCCGCGTCGGCGTCCGCGCCCAGTCGCCGCCGGCACCAGTCCACGACCTCCGCCGGGGTGGCCCGCTCGGCCGGATCGGCGGCCAGGCACCGGGCGAGCAGCGGACGCAGCGGCTCGGGCAGCAGATCGAGGTCGGGTTCCTCATGCACGATCCGGTACAGCACGTTCACGGCCGGCCCGTCCCCGTACAGCGGCCTGCCCAGTGCCGCGAACGCGGCCGTCTGCCCCAGCGCGAACACGTCGGTCGCCGCCGTCACCTCACCCCCGGACGCCTGCTCCGGAGCCATGAAGGAGGGCGTGCCGATCGTGCCGCCCGTCGCCGTGTACGAGGTCCCGTCGGCGGCCAGCGCGATACCGAAGTCGATCACCCGGGGGCCGTCGGCGGCCAGCAGCACGTTCGACGGTTTCAGGTCCCGGTGCACGATGCCCTCGGCGTGAATGGCCTGAAGCGCCTCGGCCACCCCCGCCATCAGCCACAGCACGGCCGGCACCGGCAACGGCCCGCGCCGGGCCACGGCCTCCGTCAGGGACGGCCCCGGCACGTACAGCGTGGCCAGCCACGGCGGTGTGCCGTCGGCATCGGCGTCGATCAGCTCGGCGGTGTACGCCCCCTTCACCCGCCGAGCCGCCTTGATCTCCCTGCCGAACCGCCGCCGGAAGTCCGGGGCGTCCGCCAGCTCCGGCCGTACGACCTTCAGCGCGACGGGCCGGCCACCCTGCGTGTGGGACAGGTAGACCCGGCCCATGCCGCCCGCGCCCAGCCGCGCGGCGAGCCGGTAGCCCGCCACCACGGGCGGGTCCTCCGCCTGGAGTGGCTGGAACACCTCCGTCGACTGGTTCACCGGCCCGTACCCCCCAGTTGATGCGTTGGCCAACGGCAGCAGCCTAAGCGGAGTGTCGGTGCGGGCCGCTACGGTCCCTCCCCATGACCGACACCCGCGCCTTCTACGACACCATCGCCGAGGACTACGCCGACCACTTCCGCGACCCCCTCGCGGAACGGCCCCTGGAGCGGGCCCTGCTCAGCGCGTACGCCGAACAGGTCGGCCCCCGCGGCACGGTGGCCGACCTCGGCTGCGGGCCCGGCGACGTCACCGCCCACCTGGCCGGTCTGGGCCTGTCCGTCTTCGGCCTCGACCTCTCGGACGCCATGATCGCCATCGCCCGCCGCAGGCATCCCGCGCTGCGGTTCGAGCAGGGTTCCATGCGGGAGCTGTCCTTGGCCGACAGTTCGCTGGCCGGGGTGGTCTCCTGGTACTCCAGCATCCACACACCCGTGGACGAACTCCCCGACCTGTTCGCCGAGTTCCACCGCGTACTGGCTCCCGGCGGGCGGCTCCTCCTGGCCTTCCAGGTCGGGGACGTACCGCTCCGTCTCGAACACCCCTTCGGCCATGACGTGGCCCTCGACTACCACCGGCGCCGCCCCGAGCAGATGGCGGACCTGCTCACCGACGCCGGCTTCACCGTCCGCTCCACCACCGTGCGCGGGCCCGAGGTGACGCGCGGCGAATCACCCGTCCCGCAGGCGTTCCTTCTCGCCCAGAAGGAACGCTGACCAGGCGGACGGGGTGACGGTGACGTGGGCGGCGAGGGGTTGCTTCGAGTCGCGGATGTGGATGGCGGTGGGGCGGGCGGCGACTTCGACGCAATCGCCGCCTTCGCCACTGCTGTAGCTGGACTTGAACCAACCCAGGTTCTCGACGCTCATAGCTCCTCCAGCTTCTTCGCAATCAGAGACCGGGACTCCACGGGACTGAGTGCCATCGCGCGCATGATCCCATAACGATCGGCGATCTTGCGGACCTCCTCCCGGTCCGTGATGAGCCGGGGGTGGCTCTGCGCCTCCGTGTACGCCACCTGCGTCTGCCCTCTCGGGACCAGGAGGTTGAACGCGCTGTCCAGGTTGGGGTGTTCCTCCAAGCGCGTAGGCATCACCTGGATCTCCACGTTCTTCATGCTGCCGACCTCCAGCAGGTGGCGCAGCTGCTCGGCGTGGACTTGCCGTCCTCCGATCGGCCGGTCGAGCACGACCTCTTCGAGGACGTAGCTCACGATGGGCGGCGGCCACCTCTCGAAGACCTGTTGGCGCGAGAGGCGGTCGGCGACCCGCTTCTCGATGGTTTCCTCACTGAGGAACGGGCGCCGCTTGGCGAACACCACCCGTGCATGCGCCTCGGTCTGCAACAAGCCCTGCACCGCATGGTTGGAGTAGTGGTGCAGCTCCACAGCCTCCGCTTCCATCGCCGCGTAGTTCCGGTACCACTCCGGGTGCCGGGTCCGCGCCTTGGCCATCGCCTCCTCGACCTCCGGGATGACGTCCGTGAACAGCCCGTCGGCCTGGAGGATCTTGTCCGCCCTCCGCAGGAACTCGGGCCTCGGCGTCCGCACCCCCCGCTCGATGGCCGAGATCAGATCCGGGCCGTACCCCGCCAGCCGGCCGAACTCCCTCTGGTTCAGTCCGGCCTTCTCCCGCAGCAACTTCAGCTGCTTGCCGATGAGGACGAACACCGCGTGCGACCCGTTCGCCTCCGCCGGTGTCTCCGGCCTCCGCTCCTCCGACACGACACCCTCCACGACACCCGTACACCAGACGATCCGCACCCGTACGACTACGGAGCGTCGCCAGGATTTCCCTGGTCAGGGTAGAGAGAAGTGACCACTGTCGGTGATGTGAACGTAGAAATCTCCACCCCCGCAACCGAACTCGTCCAACGGCTCAGCGCGACGCCGCGAGGCGCCCGGCTGGCCCGGCGGCTCACCGGTACCGCGCTCGCCACCTGGGGATATCCCCATGACGGCGAGCTCAGCCACACCGCCCAGCTCATCGTGGCCGAACTCGCCGCCAACGCCGTCACCCACGGTCGCGTACCGGGCCGGGACTTCGAACTGCGGCTCGCGCTGCGCCCCGCCGAGGACACCTTGCGCATCGAGGTGAGTGACGCCCGCGGCGACCGCGCCCTCCGCTTCCTCGACGGGGGGCTGGAGGACGAGAACGGCCGGGGTCTCGTGATCGTGCAGGTGCTGGCCACACTGTGGGGCGTGTCCGGGCGGGACGTCGGCAAGACGGTCTGGGTGGAGCTGGCGCTCAGCGCAACGCGGCGACCGTGTCCGCGAAGGCCCGGGCCGGCGGGCTGAGCGCGTCCCAGCGGCGGACGGCCCAGCCGACGGGGAGGGGACGCAGGCCTGGCAGCGGGACCAGGCGAAGTGGGCCGTCGCCGGGGACGGGCAGTCCCGGTACGGCCGGGACGACCGCCCTTCCGATCCCCAGCTCGGCGAGCAGCAGGGCCGTGTCCCAGTCGGCCACGCTCGGCTCGTAGGCGAACCGGACGCCGCGTTCGGCGCACGCCGCTTCCAGGTGGGCGGCGGACGTGGAGTTCGGCGGGAGCCGGATGACCCGGGCGCCGGACAGCTCGGCCGGGTCCAGGTACGGGCGGCCGGCCAGCGGGTCGTCCGCCCGGACCGCGAGGAGCCACGGCAGCTCCGCGACCGTCCGCTGCTCGATGCCGCGGACCGGCGGGCCGATGGTGATCCAGGCGAGGTCCAGCGTGCCGTCGGCGAGGGCGTCGAAGCTGCCCCGGCCCGAACTGACCGTACGGAACTCCAGGTTGACCGTGGGGTGCCGGCGGCGGAACGCGACGACCGCGTCGGACATGAAGTGCCGGACGGTCGTCGCGCCGGTGGCCACGCGGACGTACCCGTTGTGGCCGTCGACCAGGTCGCGGAGCTGTCGTACGGCGACGTCCAGGGCGTTGATGCCCTCGCCCGCGGCGGCCTCCAGTATCCGGCCGGCCTGCGTCGGGACGACCCCGCGCGGCCGGCGTTCCAGCAGGGCAACGCCGGTCTCCCGCTCCAGCCGCTTGACGTGCTGGCTGACGGCGGACTGGGTGCGGCCGAGGTCACGGGCGACCGAGCTGAGGCTGCCCGCACGGCACACGGCGATGAACACACGGAGGTCTTCGAGCGTCACAAGACCCAAGCTAACACTGGGGTTTGAGGAGGAAACCCAAGGATTGACTGGGCTCAGGACAGCGCGCGAGGATCGTGGGCGGGCCGCGACCGACCCAAGGCGGCAACCCGCTCCCCGCCCCGCCGAGTCCGGAGGAGGTGGGACCAGCGAGGAGCGGGTGCCGACCCTAACGTCCCACGGTGATGGCCCACCGGACGCCGGAGGGTGCGGTCACACTCACCGTTCCCCGAGCGCGGGTTCGCTTCAGATTCAGCTGGTTGTAGGTGCTGCTGACCTCACCGGCAACACACTGCAGCGGGAAGCGCAGGCCGGCCGGTTGGACCAGGACCGTCAGCTCACCCTCGCCTTGGCAGTTCACCATGACGGACAGCGGCCCGGCCCTCAAGCCGCCCTTGATGTCGATCTCCCTGTTGCCGACGGCGTTCGCCGCCGTGGCGACGACGTCCCCGTCCGGCAAGGTGGGTGCCTTGGTCACGGATTCACCGGGGACATGCTCCGCACGACCGGGCGTCCGCGACTGCGCCGAAGGGGTCACAGAGGAAGGAGAAGAGGTTCGCCGGGCGTCCGGGGTATCGCCGTCGTCGCCGGTACAGCCGACAGCGAGCGCGGCGACGGCGGCCAGCACCGCCGCGGGCATCAGCTTTCCCACAGGTACCAACCCACCCGCCAGGGGGAGTAACTGACCACGGTGTGCTCCGGCGTGGTGGTGCAGTTGGCGTGCAGCCAGTAGCTCTTCCCCGTGTGCTTGATGCGCCATACGCCGTACGTCGCGTGGGTGGACTTGTGCGCCGGCGTGTCCACCGAGATGGAGTTCCCCAGTTTGGCCGTGAGCTTGGCGGACACCGACACCTCGTACTTGGCCTTGACCCTGGCGAGCAGCGTTCCCACCGACGTCTCCAGCTTGCCGGTGACGGCTACGCCTACTTCCCCGGTGACCTCCGAGGTGAAGGTCGACTTGGCCGTCCTGGACGTGTCGTTGTAGTTCGAGTTGGTGGGGCCGACGGCCCGGTGATACTTACGACCCTGTTTGGTGGGAATGTAAACGCCGTGAGCCGGACTGCAGTCCACCCCGGCCGGCACCTCACCGGGAAGCGGCGGCTTGCCGTCGGGCGCGGGTTCTTCGGGCTGCTCGTCCACCGCATCGGCCGGGACCTCGGTGAGATCTTCTTCAGGCTGTTCGGGCGGAGACGCATTGACGACCGGGTCCTCGGCTTGTGCGGCCGAAGAGGCGGGCGACGGTGCGTCTTCGGCGAACGCGGGCCCAGCCAGGGCGGCGGACAGCAGCAGAGCTGCCGTAGGGACGAACATGAGGCGATGTGCTGAGGCTTTCACGGAAACGCCCGTCCGGTGGGGACCGCTGGAGGCGGTCGGACACCTGAACGTATGGCAGGGACATGCCGGAGTCGAAGGCTCCGCTGATCTTCTGAGGAAGACCTGAGGTGAAAGCCCTCAGCGCTCGTACAGCCCCTCCACCTCCGTCGCGAAGTCCCGCAGGATCTGCTCGCGCCGTAGCTTCATGGACGGGGTCAGGTGACCGGCCGCCTCCGTGAAGTCCACCGGGAGGACGGCGAAGCGGCGGATGGACTCGGGGCGGGAGACCATCCTGTTGGCCTCGTCCAGTGCCCTTTGCAGGACCGCGCGCAACTCCTCGTCGTCGACCAGGAGTTCCGGCGGTACCGGGTGTTTTCCGATCATCTGGCGCCAGTGGGTGATGCCGTCGGGGTCCAGGGTGATCAGGGCGGCGACGTAGGGGCGGCCGTCGCCCACCAGCATCACCTGGGAGATCAGCGGGTGCTGGCGCAGCCAGTTCTCCAGCGGGGCCGGGGCCACCGACTTGCCGCCCGCCGTGATCAGGAGTTCCTTCTTGCGTCCGGTGATGGTCAGGTAGCCCTCGTCGTCCAGTTCGCCGAGGTCGCCCGTGGACAGCCAGCCGTCGCGGGTCGCCGGGACCACTCCACCCGCCTGGGGGTCCCAGTAGCCGCGCAGGACGTGGTCGCCGCCGATGAGGATCTCGCCGTCCGCCGCGAGCCTCACCCGCGTGCCGGGCAGCGGCCAGCCGACCGTGCCGAGCCGGGGTTTCAGGGGCGGGGTGACGGTGGAGGCGCCGGTGGTCTCCGTGAGGCCGTAGCCCTCGAAGATCTCGATGCCGGCGCCGGCGTAGAACGCGGCGAGGCGCCGGCCGAGCGGGGAGCCGCCGCAGATGGCGTACCGGACGCGGCCCCCCATGGCGGCGCGGATGCGGCGGTAGACGAGGGGGTCGTAGAAGGCGCGCTGTGTCTTCAGGGCGCGGCCCGGGCCGGTGCCCGCGCCGGTCTGGCGGGCCTCCAGCGCCTCGCCGTAGCGCTCCGCGACGGCCGCGGCGCGGTCGAAGACGGACGCCCGGCCACCGGCCTCCGCCTTGGCGCGCGCGGAGTTGTAGACCTTCTCCAGCATGTAGGGGATGGTCAGCAGGCAGGTCGGCTTGAAGGCGTCCAGGTCCGGGAGGAGGTCCTGCGGGGCGAGGCTGGGGGCGTGGCCGAGGCGGACCCGGGCGCGGACGCAGGCGATGGCCACCATGCGGCCGAAGACGTGGGACATGGGGAGGAAGAGCAGGACCGAGGGGTCTTCGCCCTTCGCCTTGAAGACGGGGTAGAGGAGTTCGATCGCGTTGTCGACCTCGGCGAAGAAGTTGCCGTGCGACAGGGCGCAGCCCTTGGGGCGGCCGGTGGTGCCCGAGGTGTAGATGAGCGTCGCGAGCGTGTCGGGGCCGAGCATGCCCCGGCGTACGCCGGTCTCACCCTCGGGTACGAGTGCGCCCGCTTCGGCGAGCCGGGCCACGTGGTCCTTCTCCATCACCCACAGGTGCCGCAGGTCGGGCAGGTGCGCGAGTTCGGGGCCGATGGCGGCGGCCTGGGCGGCGGTCTCGGTGACGAGGGCGACCGCGCCGGAGTCGTGCAGGATCCAGCGGGTCTGGAAGACGGAGGAGGTCGGGTAGATCGGGACGGTGACCAGGCCGGCCGCCCAGGCGGCGAAGTCGAGCAGGGTCCAGTCGTACGTCGTGCGGGACATGACGGCGATGCGGTCCCCGGGCATCAGCCCTTCGGCGATCAGGCCCTTGGCCACGGCCTGCACCTCGGCGGCGAAGCGGGCGGCCGTCACGTCCGTCCAGCGGCCGTCGGAGCGCTTGCGGCTGAGGACGACCTGCTCGGGGGCGGCCTCCGCGTTCTCGTACGGGAGGTCGGCGAGGGAGCCGTGGGTGACCGGGGGTGCGAACGGGGGGACGGCCACTTCCCGTACGGCCCCGTCGAGCCGGCGTATCTCGGGTTCGACGAGGACCGGGCGGCCGTCGTAGTCGGTGGCGGAGACCGGGGTGCCGGAGGAGGCGGGCGGGGTCGGGTACGGCGTGGACACGGGCGGCTCCTCTGGCGTGCGTGCACCTGCGGTGAGCCTTTCACGGAAAGGGGTTACCGCTGGTTAGGCAGGTGATCGTACGACTCCACTGTGAGGGGGTTGTGCGGGTTCGGGGAGGGTCCGGGGCCGGGGATGTGCAGCCTCGGGGGTTATGTGACGGCTGTTCAACTCTGGCCGCTCGCACCGGTGTCAGGGGCGTTCCAGGATCGCCGTCACGCCCTGGCCGCCCGCCGCGCAGATCGAGATCAGGCCCTTGCCCGGGCCCTCCCGCTCCGCCAGTTGCCTGGCCAGGGTGGCCACGATGCGGGCGCCCGTCGCCGCGAAGGGGTGGCCGGTGGCCAGGGAGGAGCCGGTGGCGTTCAGACGGGCGCGGTCCACGGGCGGCAGGCCCCGCTTCTCCCAGGCCGCCAGCGTGGCCAGCACCTGGGAGGCGAAGGCCTCGTGGATCTCCACCAGGTCGAAGTCGGCCAGGTCCAGGCCGGTGCGTTCCAGCAGGCGCGGCACCGCGTACGCCGGTGCCATCAGCAGGCCGTCCGCACCGTCCGCGCCGTCGGTCACGTCCCCGTGGACGAAGTCGACGGCCGCCGTCTCGTACGCGGTCAGGTACGCCAGCGGTTCCAGGCCGCGCGCCTCGGCCCACTCCTCGCTCGCCAGCAGGACGAGGGCCGCGCCGTCCGTGAGGGGGGTGGAGTTGCCGGCCGTCATGGTGGCGTCGGGGTGGTCCGTGCCGAACACCGGCTTCAGGGCCGCCAGTTTCTCCGGGGTGGAGTCGGGGCGCAGGTTCTGGTCCCGCTCCAGGCCCCGGAAGGGGATCACCAGGTCCGTGAAGAAGCCCCGCTCGTAGGCGGCGGCGAGGCGCTGGTGGCTGGTGGCCGCCAGTTCGTCCTGGGCCCGGCGGGAGATGCCCCAGGCGCGGGCGGTGACCGCCGCGTGCTCGCCCATCGACAGGCCGGTGCGCGGCTCGGCGTTGCGCGGGATGTCCGGGACCAGGTGCGCGGGGCGGATGCGGGCCAGCGCCTTCAGGCGGGCGGACGCGGTCTTCGCCCGGCGGGCCTCCAGGAGGATGCGGCGCAGGAAGTCGTTGACGCCCAGGGGCGCGTCGCTCGTCGTGTCGGCGCCGCCCGCCACCGCCGACTCGGTCTGACCGAGGGCGATCTTGTTGGCGGCGGCGACGACGGCCTGGAGTCCGGTGCCGCAGGCCTGCTGGATGTCGTAGGCGGGGGTGCGCGGGTCCAGCCGGGAGCCGAGCACGGTCTCGCGGGCCAGGTTGAAGTCCCGGCTGTGCTTGAGGACCGCGCTGGCGACGAACTCGCCGACCGCGCCGGGACCGTGCAGGCCGTAGCGGTCGGCGAGGCCGTTCAGGGCGGCGGTCAGCATCTCCTGGTTGCTCGCCGTGGCGTAGGGGCCGTCGGAGCGGGCGAAGGGAATGCGGGTGCCGCCGAGCACCGCGACCCGGCGTGCGCGGGGTGGCTCCAGGGGGCTCATGTCGATCTGCTCCTCACCCGTGGCGGTGGCTCACCCGGCTGTGGCCCACCTCGGCTTACCTTCGGTAACCTTACTCAAGAGTAAGCACATTCCAGCTCTTCGGACCCGAGTCGCGCGGGAGTCGCACATGGCCGACCGCTACCTCAGCTTCACCGGCACGGCCCCCGGCCGTTTCCTCACCCGGCGCCTGGGCCTGCCCCAGCCGGCCGAGCTGATCCGGTGGTCACCGCAGCGGCCCGCGCTGCCGGGCCCCCTGCTGCACCTGACCGCCGGGAAGTCCGCCCTCGACCTGGCGCCCGTCCTCGGCCGTACCGGCCTTCCCCCCGGCGACCGGGAGCCCGCCGCCGTCGTCCTGGACGCCACCGGGGTGCGGGACGTCGACACGCTCGCCGAGGTGCACGCGGCCCTCCACCCCGTCGTACGGTCGGTCGCCCCGAGCGGCCGGGTGCTGGTGCTGGGCGCCCCGCTCGACCCCGCCGACCACCACCGGTCGGCCGCCCAGCAGGCCCTGGAAGGATTCACCCGCTCGCTCGGCAAGGAGATCGGGCGGGGCCGGACCGTCAACCTGGTCCGGCTGACGGACGCCGGCGCCGCCGAGTCCACCCTGCGGTTCCTGCTCTCCCCCCGCTCCGCCTACGTCAGCGGCCAGGTGATCGAGGTCGGCGACGGAGCGGTCACCGCCCCCGCCGACTGGGCACAGCCGCTCGCCGGGCGGACCGCGCTGGTCACCGGGGGCGCGCGCGGCATCGGTGAGGCCGTCGCCGGGACGCTGGCGCGGGACGGCGCCCGGGTCGTCGTCCTCGACGTGCCCGGCGCCGAGGCCGACGCCCGCCGGGTCGCGGAACGGCTCGGCGGCACGGCCCTCGCCCTCGACATCACCGCCGCCGACGCGGGCGAGCGCATCGCCGCCGCCCTCCCCGACGGGCTGGACGTCCTCGTCCACAACGCCGGCGTCACCCGGGACCGGCGGCTGGCCAACATGCCGGCGGACCGGTGGCAGGCGGTGCTGGAGGTCAACCTGGGCAGCGTGCTGCGCGTCACCGACGCTCTGCTCGCGCGGGGCGCCCTGCGCACCGGCGGGCGGATCGTGGCCACCGCCTCCATCGCCGGGCTCGCGGGCAACGCGGGCCAGACCAACTACGCCGCGAGCAAGGCGGGGATCGTCGGGCTCGTCCGGTCCCTGGCGCCGCGCGTGCTCGCCGAGCACGAGGTGACCGTGAACGCGGTGGCGCCCGGGTTCATCGAGACGAGGATGACCGCCGCGATCCCGCTGTTCATCCGGGAGGCGGGCCGCCGCATGAACTCCCTGGCGCAGGGCGGGCTGCCCGTCGACGTCGCCGAGACCACCGCCTGGCTCGCCCACCCGGCCTCCGGCACGGTCAACGGCCAGGTCGTCCGCGTCTGCGGCCAGAGCCTGCTGGGGGCGTGATGACCGCCGTCACCCTGACCGCGCCGCCCGCGCTGGCCCCGCTGCTGGCCCGGGGCGCCCTGCGCTCCCCCTTCAAGCGCCCCGCCCCCGACGCGGCGTTCCCGCGCACCCGCCTGGTACTGCCCGGCGTCCGCGTGGACCTGGCGAAGCTGACCGCGTACGAGCGGGTCTGCGGCTTCCCGACCGGCGAGCCCGACCTGCCGGTCACCTACCCGCACGTCCTCGGCTTACCACTGGCCATGCGGCTGATGAGCGCGCGGGACTTCCCGCTGCCGCTGCTGGGGCTGGTGCACACGTCGATCGAGATCACGCGGGGCGCCGCGCTGGCGGCCGACGGGGCGTACGAACTCGGTGTGCGGATCGCCGGGTTGGCCCCGCACCGGCGCGGGACGGAGGCGACGGTGGTGACGGAACTGCGGTCGGCCGGGAGCGTGGTGTGGGAGTCCCGGAGCACGTATCTGGCCCGGCACCGCACCGGCTCCGGCTCCGGCTCCGGCTCCGGCTCCGGCTCCGGCTCCGGCTCCGGCATGCCACCCGGGCAAGGGCAGGACACCGGTGCCGCGCTGCCCGTCGTCGCCGAGTGGCGCCTCGCCGGGGACGTGGGGCGGCGCTACGGTGCCGCGTCCGGCGACCGCAACCCCATCCACCTGCATCCCCTCACCGCCCGCCTCTTCGGCTTCCCCCGGGCCATCGCGCACGGCATGTGGACCCTGGCCCGCTGCCTGGCCGCCCACGGCATGCCCGACGCGACCGAGGTACGGGCCCGGTTCCGGGCGCCGGTGCTGCTGCCGGGGACCGTGGCCTACGGGGCGGACGGGAGCGGGCGGTTCGAGTTGCGGGGCGCCGGGGACGGGCGGGTGCACGTGGAGGGCGACGTGCGGGGGAGGTGACGGACGTCGCGCCGCTCAGGCCGGCTCGGCCGGCGGTGTCCACATCCGGCCCCGCATCAGGTTGCCCAGGCCCGCCCACGCGAAGTTCATCAGGGTGGCCGCCGCCTGGCGGGCCGTCGTGCCCGGGGTGGCGTTGGCCCATGCGGCGAGGGACTCGGCGGCGCCGACGAGGGCCTCGGCCAGGCCGGCCACCTCGTGTTCGGGCAGGTCGGGGTCGCGGTGGGCCTCGCGGGCCGCGACGGCGACCAGGCGGGTCACGAACGCGACGATCTCCGCCCGCATCGCGGCGACCTCGGCCGCGAAGGGCTCCCCGTGCGTGCGGGCCTGGAGGTGCAGCACCGACCAGCCGTCGGGATGCTCGGCGGTGTGCGCGAAGAACGCCCTGAGGCCGTCCCAGAGTTGCCGGTCGGCGGGCAGCCCCGGCCGGACCCCCGCGCGCACGGCCTCCGTGAGCGCGGCGGCCTCGCGGCGGATGCACGCGGTGAAGAGGTCTTCCTTCGAGTTCAGGTACAGATAGACCAACGGCTTGGACACGCCCGCGAGTTCGGCGATCTCGTCCATCGAGGCGGCCATGTACCCGCGCTGCCCGAAGATCCGTACGGCAGCGTCGAGCATCTGCTGCTCCCGCACCGCCCTCGGCATCCGTTTGGTCTTGACGGCACCCATGAGGGCAAGCCTAGGGCCTGTCGTTCGGGTCGGGCCGGATCAGCTGGACGCGGTGGCCCCGCCCTGCGCCCGGGACGCGTCGTCGGCGCCGTCCTCCTGGCTGCGGTTGGCGTCCAGGTTGGCCTTCATCCGGTCGACCTTGTGCACGATCTGCACGGAGGCCCGGTCCCGCTCCTTGCGCAGCACCACCCAGCTGATCGGTGCCGACAGGACCAGGGCGAGCAGCAGGACCCACAGTCCGTTGGACTCGCCGAAGCCGCGCGGGAAGATGCCCGAGTAGACGGCTCCCCAGACGATCACGAGGCAGCCCGCGAAGATACCGAGGCGCATCAGCGTGTAGCGGAGCATCTCAATCCACTCGTCCGTTTCCAAAAGGGGTCATCGTCCAGTGAAGCACGAGCGGTGGGCGATCACGCAGGGGGGTCGGCGTCAGCGGAGCGGCAGCAGCATGACGATGTCGTCGCGGTCGTCCCCGGGCGCGACCCGGATGGCGTCCGGGACCCGCCCGACCTCCTTGTAGCCGCAGGAGCCGTAGAACCGCTCCAGGCCCAGCCCGCCCCGGCAGGTCAGCCGGATCGCCTCGATGCCGTCCGTGGCGCGGGCCGCGTCCGCGGCGGCGGCCAGCAGGTCGCGGCCGTGGCCCCGGCCCTGGTGGCGGGGGTGGACCATCACCGTGTACAGCCACAGCCAGTGGGTCATCAGCCGGTGGGTGTTGCGGGTGAGGAAGGCGGTCGCGGCCACCTCGCCGGCCTCGTCGTGGCCGACGAGCAGCCGGGTGCGGCCCTCGGCCATCTGCGCGAAGTGCCGTACCAGCTCCGGGCGTATCTCCTCGCGGTTCGCCGGCGCCACGAAGCCGACGGCGCCGCCCGCGTCGGTGACGTCCGCCCACAGGTCGAGGATGCCGTCGCGGAGGGCGGGGGTGACGGCGGGGTCCAGGGTGAAAGTAAGAGGCACGGCGGCAGCTTACTTATTACCCAAGGGCGCGTGCAGCCACCTTCAGGTCGGCCACCAGGCCCTGGTACGCCTGCTCGCGGTCGTCCGCGCGCAGCACGGCCGACGGATGCACGGTCGGCACCAGGCGCTCCGGCCGGCCGTGGATCTCCTCCTCCAGTACGGTCCCGCGCACCTGGCTCACCCGGAACGACGACCCCAGCAGCGCCTTCCCGGCCGTCGCGCCCAGGATCACGATCAGTTCCGGCTCCACCAGCGCCAGCTCCGCCGCGAGCCAGGGACCGCAGGCCGTCATCTCCCGCAGGCTCGGCGCCTTGTGGATGCGGCGCTTGCGGGGTTCGGCCTGCGTGAACTTGAAGTGCTTGACCGCGTTGGTGACGTAGGCCTCGCAGGGGTCGATGCCGGCCTCCGCCAGGGCCCGGTCGAGCAGCTTGCCGGCCGGGCCGACGAAGGGCCTGCCCTGCCGGTCCTCCTGGTCGCCGGGCTGCTCCCCGACGAGCATCACGCGGGCGCCGGTGTCTCCGGCGCCGAAGACGGTCTGGGTGGCGGCGCGGTGCAGGGGGCAGCCGCGACAGCCTGCGGCGGCCTGGCGGAGAACGTCCAGGTCCGCTCCCTCGGGAACGAAGGGAGCCGCGTCGTACCGGTCTTCGGGTGCCTTCGTGGGCATGCGTCCCGAGTACCCACCCGGGGGCGCGGGGAACTGCGCGACCAGCCCCCACGCTCCCGCACCCGCACCGCTACGTGCCGCGCCTCACACCCGCATCGGCTGGGGGGACTCCCGGCGCGCCGGGTCGGGGCCCTCGTACTCGCGGATGATCTCGTACCGCGTGTTCCGCTCCACCGGGCGGAAGCCCGCGTCGCGGATCAGTTCCAGCAGGTCCTCGCGGGTCAGCTTGTTCGGGGTGCCGAAGTTGTCCGCGTCGTGGGTGATCTTGTACTCCACCACCGACCCGTCCATGTCGTCGGCGCCGTGCTGGAGGGCCAGCTGGGCGGTCTGCACGCCGTGCATGACCCAGAAGACCTTGACGTGCGGCACGTTGTCGAACAGCAGCCGCGACACCGCGAAGGTCTTCAGCGCCTCCGCGCCGGTCGCCATCCGGGTGCGCGCCTGGAGGGTGTTGCGTACCTTGCCGTCCTTCATGTCCACGAAGTCGTGCTGGTAGCGCAGCGGGATGAAGACCTGGAAGCCGCCGGTCTCGTCCTGAAGTTCCCGCAGGCGCAGGACGTGGTCGACGCGGTGGCGGGGCTCCTCGATGTGGCCGTACAGCATGGTGCACGGGGTCTTCAGACCCTTCTCGTGCGCCAGGCGGTGGATGCGGGACCAGTCCTCCCAGTGGGTGCGGTGGTCCACGATGTGCCGGCGGACCTCCCAGTCGAAGATCTCCGCGCCGCCGCCGGTCAGCGACTCCAGGCCCGCGTCGATCAGCTCGTCCAGGATCTCGGAGGCCGACAGACCGCTGATGGTCTCGAAGTGGTGGATCTCCGTCGCCGTGAAGGCCTTCAGGGAGACGTTCGGCAGGGCCTTCTTCAGCTCGCGCAGGGAACGCGGGTAGTAGCGCCACGGCAGGTTCGGGTGCAGGCCGTTGACGATGTGCAGCTCGGTGAGGTTCTCCGACTCCATCGCCTTGGCGAGCTTGACGGCCTCCTCGATGCGCATCGTGTACGCGTCCTTCTCGCCCGGCTTGCGCTGGAACGAGCAGTAGGCGCAGGAGGCCGTGCACACGTTGGTCATGTTCAGGTGCCGGTTGACGTTGAAGTGGACGACGTCACCGTTCTTGCGGGTCCGCACCTCGTGGGCGAGCCCGCCGAGCCAGGCCAGGTCGTCCGACTCGTAGAGCGCGATGCCGTCCTCGCGGGTCAGCCGCTCACCGGAGCGGACCTTCTCCTCCAGCTCGCGCTTGAGCCCGACGTCCATACCCACACCTTTCTACGACAACGCGACCCACGGTATCCCTAGACCTCCTCGGGCAGTTCCCCGACCCGGTTCTCCCACTTGGTGGACAGCACGATCGTGGTACGGGTGCGGGAGACGCCCTTGGTGCCGCTGAGCCGGCGGATGGTCTTCTCCAGGCCGTCCACGTCCGTCGAGCGGACCTTGAGCATGAAGGAGTCGTCGCCGGCGATGAACCAGCAGTCCTCGATCTCCGGCAGGTCCCTGAGGCGCTGCGCGACGTCCTCGTGGTCGGCGGCGTCCGAGAGCGAGATACCGATCAGGGCGGTGACACCGAGGCCGAGGGAGGCCGCGTTCACCGTGGCGCGGTAGCCGGTGATGACACCGGCCGCCTCCAGCCGGTTGATGCGGTCGGTGACGCTGGGGCCCGACAGGCCGACCAGGCGCCCCAGCTCCGCGTACGAGGCCCGGCCGTTCTCCCTCAGGGCCTGGATGAGCTGCCTGTCCACCGCGTCCATGCGATCGAAGCCTTCCGGTGAAAGTTCCTGGAGTGATGAGGGGTACTGCTGCTTGCCTTACGAGCCGGGTGTGCCGCCGCCCAGCTCGCCCTTCCAGCGCCGGTACAGGCCGTGTGCGACACCCGCCGCGTCCAGCACGCGCCCGGCGACGAAGTCCACCAGGTCCTGGATGTGGGTGGCGCCCGCGTAGAAGGCGGGCGAGGCGGGGACGACCGTGGCGCCGGCGTCGTCCAGCGCGACGAGGTGCCGCAGCGTCTGCCCGTTCAGGGGGGTTTCCCGTACGGCCACGACCAGCGTCCGGCGTTCCTTCAGTGTGACGCTCGCCGCGCGCTGGAGCAGATCCTTGGACAGGCCGAGCGCCACACCGGCCACCGAGGCGGTGGAGGCGGGCACGATGAGCATGCCCTTGGCCGGGTACGACCCCGAGGACGGGCCGGCGGCGAGGTCGCCCGCGCTCCAGTACCGCACCCCGCTGACGTCCACGTCGAAGGTGCCGGGCTTGCCGTCGGCGCCACGGCCCAGCCATTCCCGCAGGTCGTCCTGCCAGTGGGCGTCCCGGAACGAGATGCCCGTCTCGTCCAGCAGCGTCAGCCGCGAGGCCCGGCTGACCACGAGGTCCACCGCTTCCCCGGCCTCCAGCAGCGCCCGCAGCACGGCAGCCGCGTACGGCGTCCCGGAAGCTCCGGACACCCCCACGATCCAAGGCACACGCTGCGTTTCTCCTGCGTTCACACCTTGAGCGTACCGGCGCGCCCGGCCGCCCTCAGGCCGGGTGGTGCCGGTCCGCTCACACGGTCAGGCCGCGTACGAGGAGATCGAGCAGCGCGCACACGAACAGGGCGATGCCGATGAACCCGTTGACCGAGAAGAACGCCCTGTTCAGGCGGGACAGGTCGTGGGGCCGGACGATGGAGTGCTCGTAGAGGAAGGCGCCGGCGACGATCAGCAGGCCCAGCCAGAAGAACGCTCCGGCGTGGGTGGCCAGGCCGTACCAGACGAACAGGGCCGTGGTGATGGCGTGGCACACCCGCGCGCCCCGGATCGCGGCCGGGACACCGAAGCGGGCCGGAACCGACAGCACGCCGATCTCGCGGTCGGTCTCGACGTCCTGGCAGGCGTAGATCAGGTCGAAGCCGCCGATCCAGATGCCGACGGCGAGGCCGAGGATCACCGCCGTCCAGGACCACTCCCCGCTGATCGCCAGCCAGCCGCCGATGGGCCCCATGGACTGGGCGAGACCCAGGATGGCCTGCGGGAAGTTCGTGAACCGCTTGCCGTAGGGGTAGACCACCATCGGGATCACCGCCACCGGCGCGAGCGCCAGGCAGAGCGGGTTCAGCAGGGCGGCAGCGCCCAGGAAGACCACCAGCGCGATCAGCGCGCCGGTCCAGGCGTGCCGGACCGACATGGCGCCGGTGACGAGTTCCCGGTGGGCCGTGCGCGGGTTCCGGGCGTCGATCTCGCGGTCGATGATCCGGTTGACCGCCATGGCGAAGGTGCGCAGGCCGACCATGCAGATCGTGACGAGCAGCAGACGGGCCCAGTGGATGTTCCGGTCCCACTCGTACATCGCCGTGAGGGAGGCGATGTAGGCGAAGGGGAGCGCGAAGACCGAGTGCTCGATCATCACCAGGCGCAGGAACGCCTTGGTGCGGCCGGGCCGGGGGATGGCGGCAGAGGCCGACGTCACAGTCCGTACTCCTTCCAGCGGCGGTCCACCAGAGCCGCCGTATCCGGGTCCGACAGGACCATGTCGGGCCAGCCGCCGTCGCGGGTGTAGCCCTCCTCGGGCCACTTCCGGGTCGCGTCGATGCCCGCCTTGCCGCCCCAGAACTGCTGGTAGGAGGCGTGGTCCAGATGGTCGACGGGACCCTCCACGACCGTGAGGTCGCGGGCGTAGTCGGTGTTGCCGAGGGCCCGCCAGGCGACCTCGTGCAGGTCGTGCACGTCGCAGTCGGCGTCCACGACCACGATCAGCTTGGTCAGGGACATCATGTGCGCCCCCCAGATCGCGTGCATCACCTTCTGCGCGTGCTTCGGGTACTTCTTGTCGATCGAGACGATCGCGCAGTTGTGGAAGCCGCCGGCCTCGGGCAGGTGGTAGTCCACGATGTCCGGGACGATGATCTTGAGCAGGGGCAGGAAGAAGCGTTCCGTGGCGCGGCCGAGCGGGCCGTCCTCCGTCGGGGGCCGGCCGACCACGATCGACTGGAGCAGGGGGCGCCTGCGCATCGTCACGCAGTCGATCCTCAGGGCCGGGAAGGGCTCCTGCGGGGTGTAGAAGCCGGTGTGGTCGCCGAACGGGCCCTCGGGGAGCATCTCGCCGGGCTCCAGCCAGCCCTCCAGCACCACCTCGGCGTTCGCCGGAACCTGGAGCGGGACCGTCTTGCAGTCGACCATCTCGATCCGCTTGCCCGCGAGGAAGCCGGCGAAGAGGTATTCGTCGATGTCACCGGGGAGCGGGGCGGTGGAGGCGTACGTCACGGCGGGCGGACACCCGAAGGCGATGGCCACCGGGAGCCGCTCGCCCCTGCGGGCGGCCATCTGGTAGTGGTTCCGGCTGTCCTTGTGGATCTGCCAGTGCATGCCGATGGTGCGCTTGTCGTGCCGCTGGAGGCGGTACAGGCCCAGGTTCCGGATGCCGGTCTCGGGGTCCTTGGTGTGGGTCAGGCCCAGGTTGAAGAAGGAACCGCCGTCCTTCGGCCAGGTGAACAGCGCCGGGAGCCGCTCCAGGTCGACGTCGTCGCCGTGCAGGACGACCTCCTGCACCGGCGCGTTGTCGGGCTTCACCTTCTTCGGCGGGACGTGGGCCATCGCGCCCAGCTTCCCGAACGCCTCGCGGACGCCGACGAAGCCGTGCGGCAGCTCGGGCCGCAGCAGCCCGCCGATCTTCTCGGAGATCTCGCCGTACGACTTCAGGCCCAGCGCCTTCAGCAGGCGGCGGTCGGTGCCGTACACGTTCATGGCGAGGGGCATGTCCGAGCCGCGCACGTGCTCGAAAAGCAGCGCCGGACCGCCGGACTTCTGCACCCGGTCGACGATCTCCCCGACTTCCAGGTACGGGTCGACCTCGGCCTTGATGCGCTTGAGGTCGCCCTCGCGCTCCAGCGCCCGCAGGAAGGAGCGAAGATCGTCGTAAGCCATGTGCCCAAGTATCGCCGACGTACCGCTTTGTCCTCGCGGCCACCCCCGGGTCACCGGGCGGCCGGGGAGAGTGAACCCGCCCGAGGAGTGGAAGCATGGCTGGTGTGATTCCCACCATCGATCTGCGGATCTGGACCGAGGGGGACGCGATGCGGCGGGCCGTCCTCGCCCGCACCGTCGACCAGGCCCTGCAGTCCGCCGGTTTCCTGCTGGTCACCGGGCATGGCGTGGACCCCGCGCTGCGGGCCGGGATCCGGTCGGCCGCCCGGGAGTTCTTCCTGCTGCCCGTGGAGGTCAAGCAGCGCTACGCGGCGAAGGTCGGCGGGCGCGGCTGGCTCGGGCCGGGCGCCGAGGCCAACGGGTACGCGGAGGGCACCGAGACCCCGCCGGACCTGAAGGAGTCGCTGACCTTCGCCACCGCGGAGCCGTTCGAGGACCCGGTCGTCAACGCCGAGTGGTACAAGCCCAACGTGTGGCCGGCGGAGGTGCCCGCGCTGCGCCCGCTGTGCCAGGAGTACCTGGGCCGGATGGTGGCGCTGGAGAAGGAGCTGCTGGCCCTGCTGGCCTGCGCGCTGGGGCTCGGCGCCGACTTCTTCACCCGGCACATGGACCACCCGACGTACGGCTTCAACATCAACTGGTACCCGGGGACGGAGATCGTCGGCGCGCCCGCGCCCGGGCAGTTCCGGATCGGGCCGCACACCGACTTCGGAACCGTCACCGTCCTCGACCGGCAGGCCGGCAAGGGCGGGCTCCAGGTGTACACCGACGCGGACGGCTGGCAGGACGCGCCGTACGACCCGGCCGCGTTCACGATCAACATCGGTGACCTGCTGGCCCGTTGGACCGGGGACCGGTGGCGGTCCGGGCGGCACCGGGTGCTGCCGCCGCCCGTCGACGCGCCCGCCGAGGAGCTGATCTCGCTCGTCTACTTCGGCGAGTGCACCCCGGGCACGCTGGTGGAGTCCCTTCCGGCGCCGGTGGGCCGGGTGGCGTACCCGCCCGTCGACTCGCACGTGTACCTGCGGGAGAAGCTGGACTCGATCACCGTCGAGTGAACCCCTGACCGGTCACCGACGGTTATTCACTTCCGCGTTCGGCCCGCCACCCGATCCGTTGAAATGAACCGGCCGGGCATGTCCCGCCCGCGTCCCACGGCATTGGCTTCCAGGGGGCCCGCATCCAGGGGCCCCTTCTGCGATGGGAGACGCGTGCGAATCACTGACATCCAGCGCTGCGAGGTCCGGCCGGGACGGCTCGTCGAGTGGACGTTGAGCCCGGCGACCGTCGCGGCGGCGACGGCGCTCCCCGAGGACTCCCGGCCGCCCGCCTACATCCAGGAGTCGCACATCAGGACGGCCAAGTGCGTCCGGGAGGACGGGCTCTTCGTGCCGACCTGGCTCGGCACCGCCTTCGACCTGCCCGGCCCCGTCGACCTGGACGTGCTGGAGCGGGCGCTGCGCGCCTGGACCGTACGACACGAGACGCTGCGCAGCGGCTTCCGCTGGGCCGGTGACGAACTGCGCCGCTTCACGCTCGACCCGGCCGACGTGTCCCTGCGCCGGGCGGAGGCGGGCCACTTCACCGACGCCGGTGACCTCGTCCGGCACCTCCAGGACCGCTTCGACACGGTCGCGGACGCCCTGCGCTGGCCCAACCTGATCTACACGGCGGTCGTACGGGACGACGGCGCGAGCGTGTACATGGCCTTCGACCACAGCAACGTCGACGCCTACTCCCTGCACCGGCTCGTCGCCGAGATCCACGAGCTGTACACGGCGGGCCTCACCGGGACCGAGCCCGACTCCGCCGCACCGGCCGCGAGTTACGTCGACTTCTGCGAGATCGAGCGCGCGGACGCGGACGGCATCGACGGCCGGCACGCGTTCGTGGACCGCTGGCGGGAGTTCATCCACCGCTGCGACGGCACGCTGCCGGGCTTCCCGGTGGACCTGGGCCTGACCCCGGGCGGCCCGCTGCCCACGCAGCGGATGCTGTGCGAGCCGCTGGCGGACGCGGACGCGGCGGCGGCGTTCGAGGCGTACTGCCGGCCGTACGGCGGCAGCCTCGTCGGGCTGCTGGCCGCCACCGGGCTGATCGTGCACGAACTCGGCGGGCAGCCGGTGTACCGGACGGTGGTGCCCTTCCACACGCGGGTGAAGTCGCGGTGGACGGACTCGGTGGGCTGGTACGTGGGCGGCGCGCCGATCGAGGTGCCCGTGGGCCGCACCCGCGGCTTCCCGGAGGCCCTGCGGGCGGTCCGCGCCGAGCTCCAGGCGAACCGGGCGCTGGCCCGGATGCCGCTGGCCCGGGTGCTGAGCCTGCTCGGCGCGGACTTCCGGCCGACCTCCCCGGACCTGTACTCGATCGTGTCGTACGTCGACACCCGCGCCATCCCGGGCGCCGAGCGGTGGGCGGAGCTGAAGGCGTACGGGCTGATGCGGGTGTCCTACGGCGACCAGGTGTGCGTGTGGGTGAACCGGCTGCCCGACGGACTGTGGCTGGCGAGCCGCTACCCGGACACGGACATCGCGGCGAAGAACATGCGGCTGTACGTCGAGCGGCTGCGGGACCGGATCGCCTCGGTGACCCACGGCAGCCTGCCCGCGGTCTCCTAGGCGCTCAGCCCCGTCCCGGCTCCAGATCCTCGATCAGGCGTTCGAAGCGGCTCCGCCAGCGCTGTTCCGACTCCTCCTCGCCCTGGAACTCGTGGGTGAAGCGGAGCACGCTGCCGTCCTCCCCGTCCCGCTCCAGATGGAACCGGAGCCGGCCGCCGCCCTCGACCGTGTACTCCGCGACGCGGTCCACGTCCCACGCGGTGACCTGCCCGCCACCCAGATCACGCAGGGCGACCGCACCGCCGAGCCGGGGTTCGAGCACATCGGCCGCGGTGAACCAGGACGCCAGCCCCTCGGGCGTGGCCAGCGCGGGCCAGACCTCCTCCATGCGCCGCGGGAGCCGCACCACGAAGTGCAGGATGCGCGTGTTCCCGTGCGTCTGGCTGGTGCCCTGTGCGATGGAACCGCTCATGACACCAGCCTGCCCCCGGGCCCGGGGATACGCACGCGGTTACGGCCGCCTCCGGACGGCGAAGGCCGGTCCCCGTGACCCGTGTCACCGGAAACCGGCCCTCTCTCGGCGGTGGCGGTCACACGCCCGCGTAGGAGTGCTTGCCGCTGACGAAGATGTTGACGCCGTAGTAGTTGAACAGCCAGCAGCCGAAAGCGATCAGCGCCAGGTAGGCGGCCTTGCGGCCCTTCCAGCCGGCCGTCGCCCGGGCGTGCAGGTAGCAGGCGTAGGCGATCCAGGTGATGAAGGACCAGGTCTCCTTCGGGTCCCAGTTCCAGTACCGGCCCCAGGCGTCGCCCGCCCAGATCGCGCCCGCGATGATCGTGAACGTCCACAGCGGGAAGACGGCCGCGTTGACCCGGTAGGCGAACTTGTCCAGGGACGCGGAGGCGGGCAGCCGCTCCAGCACCGAGGAGGCGAACTTCCCGGGCCTGCCGCCCAGCTGGAGCTTGTTCTCGTACGAGTCCTTGAACAGGTACAGGATCGTGGCGACCGCGCCGACGTAGAACACGGCACCGCAGAAGATGGCGGTGGAGACGTGGATGTACAGCCAGTACGAGTGCAGGGCCGGCACCAGCTGGTCGCTGGCCGTGTACAGGACGGTGACCGCGAGGCCCAGGTCCAGCAGGACCGTGGTGACGAGGAACAGGCCGAGCCAGCGCACGTTCTTCTTCAGCGCCAGCAGCGCGAGGTACACGCCGACGGCGACCGTGGAGAAGGTGATGTTGAACTCGTACATGTTGCCCCACGGCGCCCGCTCCACGGAGGCCGCGCGGGCGACGACGCCGCCCAGCTCCACGAGGAACGCGAGCACGGTGAGGGAGATGGCGATCCGGCCGTAGAGGTCGCCCTGCTCGTCGCCGCCGTGCGCGCCGGGCCCGTCGGGCACGTCCCGCGCGCCGGACGCCGAGCGGACGACGACCTTCGGCCGCTCCAGGACGGCGGTGCCGCCGGCCCGCTTCACGGTGACGGCGGGCCCGTCCGCCCTGCGCTCGCTGTCGGCGGTGAGCGCGGCGGCCGTACGGGCGACCTTGCTGCGGCTGCCGAACAGCCACTCGGCGATGTAGGCGAAGAAGGCCAGGGTGTAGACCGCCATCGACGAGTAGATCAGCGTGTTGCTGATGCTCGCGAGGTGTTCGTTGGTCGCGGCGGCGAGATCGGTTGCGGCGGCGAGAGTCACTTCTCAGCCCCTTCGGCAGGTACGACTTGGGGGTCGGGGGTTGCTGCGGAGTCGTCGGGGTCGGGTGCCCCCGGCGCCTGGTCGTAGAGGATTCCGGCGAGGTCGCCCAGCTCCTCGGGCACCTTCGCGGACTCGCTGCGGCCGAGCCCGGCCATCTCGACCACCGTGACGCCGTCCGCGCCGCGCACCGCGCGCACCCAGACCCGGCGGCGCTGGATGAACAGGGACGCGGCGAGGCCGAAGATCGCGGCGAGGGCACCGGTGAGCGCCCAGCCGCCGCCCGGCTCCTGGACGATCTCGAAGCCGGCCCACTCCTTGATGTCCTTCTCGAAGGTGATGGAGCCGGCGCCGCCGGGCAGCGTCATGGTGTCGCCCGGCTTCAGCAGCTTCTTCAGCAGCTGGCCCTTGGCGTCCTCGAACGCCTTCATGTGCTTCTTGTCCAGCTGGTACACGCTCTGCGGGAGACCCGAGTTCACGCCCAGGTCGCCGTGGTAGGCGTTCACCGCGAGCACCGGGTTCAGCAGGGCCGGGAACTGGGAGAGCATCGTCCCGCTCCGCGTGTCGAGCGTCGGCGCGAAGAACGCCTGGAAGCCGAGCTGCTCCTTCTTGCCCTGGGGGTCGCGGTAGCCGTCCATCACCTTGACCACGCCGTTGGAGCTGACGTTGCCGTCGAGCGGCAGCAGCGGCACGGCGTCGTGGTAGACCACCTTGCCCTTGCCGTCCCGGACGGTGATGACGGGCGCATAGCCGTGGCTGACCAGGTAGACCTTGGCGTCGTCGATCTTCAGCGGCTCGTTGACCTTGACGGTCGTCGACCGTTCCCTGCCGTAGGCGCCCTTGCTGTAGGTGATCTTCGCCTCGTAGGTGCGCGGGGTGCCCCGGTTGGGGCCGCTGACCTCGTAGGTGCCCTTGAAGTCCTTCAGGTCGAAGCTGAACGGCACCAGGTCGTCGTTCTGGAACAGGCTGCCGGACTTGAAGTCGTCGTACATCGGCAGCGCGTTGGAGAAGCCGTCGCCCTCGACCATCAGCTTGGTGCCGTCGGACTTGTACAGCTGGCCCGAGGCGAAGGCGACCAGCAGCACGATCAGGGCGATGTGGAAGACCAGGTTGCCCAGCTCGCGCACATAGCCCTTCTCGGCGGCCACGGCGTCACCGGCGACGTGGGCGCGGAAGCGGCGCTTCTTCAGCAGCGCGAGCGCGGCCTCGCGGACCCGCTCCGGGTCCTCGGTGGTGCGCCAGGTGGTGTGGGCGGGCAGCCGGGTCAGCCGCTTGGGCGCGCCCGGCGGACGGCCGCGCAGCTGGCCGACGAACTGCCAGGTGCGGGGCACGATGCAGCCGATGAGGGAGACGAACAGCAGGATGTAGATCGCGGAGAACCACACCGAGCTGTAGACGTGGAACAGGCCGAGCTTGTCGTAGACGGGCGCGAGCGTCTTGTGGGCGGCGCGGAAGTCCTCGACCTTGCTCGCGTCGGCACCGGTCTGCGGGATCAGCGAGCCGGGGATCGCGCCGAGCGAGAGCAGCAGGAGCAGCAGCAGCGCGACCCGCATGGAGGTCAGCTGCCGCCAGAACCAGCGCGCCCAGCCGATGACACCGAGGCCGGGCAGGATCGTCTGCTCCTCCTGCGGCGCGGTGGACAGCTGGGAGCCGGCCGCGCCCAGCTCCTCGCGGTCCTGGCTCGTGTCGGTGTCGGTCTTGCTCATCGGTCAGATCCCCACATTGAAGCCGCCGGACCAGGTCTGCATCTGCTGCACCAGACTGTTCCAGGCACCGGTCAGCAGCAGCACACCGGTCAGGATCATCATCGAGCCGCCGATGCGCGTCACCCACACATAGTGGCGCTTGACCCAGGCGAAGGCGCCGAGGGCCTTGCGGAAGCCGATCGCTGTGAGCACGAAGGGCACGCCGAGGCCGAGGCAGTAGACGACCATCAGCAGGGAGCCGCGCGCGGCGCTCGACTCCTGGAAGGAGAGGAAGTTCACCGAGGAGAGCGTCGGGCCCATGCAGGGCGTCCAGCCGACACCGAAGAGGGCGCCGAGTACGGGCGCCCCCAGCAGACCGCCCGTGGGCCGCTTGTGGAAGCGGAACTCGCGCATGGTGAACCAGGGCAGGAGCCCCATGAAGAAGACGCCCATGGCGATCATGAGGACGCCGAGCACCTTGGACAGGGTGTCCTGGTAGTCGATCAGGTTGGAGCCGAAGTAGCCGAAGAGCGCACCGCCGGAGACGAACACGGCGCTGAAGCCGAGCACGAACAGGGAGGCGCCGGCCACCATCCGCCCCCGTCTGGCCTCGGCCAGGTCGGTGCCCGCGACGCCGGTCACGTAGGAGAGGTAACCGGGGACCAGCGGCAGCACGCAGGGCGAGAAGAAGGAGACGAGCCCGGCGAGCAGCGCGACCGGCAGGGCGACCAGCAGGGCGCCGTGCAGGACGGTCTCGTTGCGGCCCGTCTCCGCGGCCAGCGTCAGCAGTGCGCTCACGTCACTTCTCCGCGAGGACCGGCTTGAGCATCTTCAGCAGGCCCGTGTCGTCGAGCGCCTCCAGGGCCCGCGCGGCGACCTTGCCGTTCCGGTCGATGACGAGCGTGGAGGGGATGAGCTGGGGGTTGAGGGTGCCCTTCTTGAACCGGAGCATCAGCTTGCCCGTGGGGTCGTACAGGCTCGGGTACTCGACGCCGTGCTCCTTCTCGAAGTTCACGGCCGGGGTGGTGCTGGTGTCCCGGGTGTTGATGCCGACGAACTGGACGCCCTTGTCCTGGTACTCCTTGGAGACCTTGGCGAAGTACTGCGCCTCCTCGCGGCAGGGTCCGCACCACGAGCCCCAGACGTTGATGACGACGACCTTGCCCTTGTAGTCGGCGACGTCCAGGGTCTTGCCGTCGATGGTCTTGCCGGACAGGTCCGGGGCAGTGGCGCGCTTGCCGGCGGGGACGGTGTCGATGCCGTTGTTGCCGGTGACGAAGTGGGTGTCGCCACCGCCTCCGGAGGTGCCGCCCTTTCCGCACGCGGACAGGGTCACGGCCGCGACGGCGGCCACAGCGCTGAGCAGGACGGCGCGGCTACGGGTACTCATGTGAAAAGTTTCGCATGCCTGTTCCGGGGCTCTCGCGCGCCCCCCTGCCGGGCGGAAAACCGCATTTCAGGGCGTATTTACACGGGACATTTCGGACGCCGTGGCCCGAGTCGCGCCGACTCAGGCCGCGTCGGCGGACGCCGACCCGGTGCCCCGCAGGAACTCCTTCCAGCCGCCTACCGGCCGCTGCCCGACCCCGAGCGTCCGCAGCCTGGCGAGCACCTCGGGCTTCTGCACGTCCATCCAGTCCACGAACTGCCGGAAGGAGACCATGCGTACGTCGGCGCCCTTCTCCTTCTCGCGCGCGATGTGCTTGAAGGCCTCCTCGACCGAGTCCATGTAGATGCCCCCGTTCCACTGCTCGAAGTGGTTGCCGATGAAGAACGGAGCCCTGTTTGTCTCGTATGCCCGCTGAAATCCCTGGATGTACGCCTGCGCCGACTGCTTGCGCCAGCCCGGGTAGTTGTAGGCGGGCGCCTTGGTGGAGTTCAGGGACTGGTTGGCGAGCATGTTGTAGTCCATCGACAGGACCTCGAAGGAACGCCCGGGGAAAGGTATCTGCTGCAACGGCAGGTCCCAGATCCCCAGCTTCTTCTCCGGCCACACCTGACGCCCGCCCGGCGAGGACGCGTCGTAGCGCCAGCCCAGCTTCCGGGCCGTGGGCAGCAGGTTGTTCTGGCCGAGCAGGCAGGGCGTACGACCGCCGACCAGCTCCTTGTCGTAGTCGAACGGCAGCGACGGCAGATCGCTCCAGCCGGTGTTGGTCCGCCACTCCTTCACGAACGCCTTGGCCTGCCGGATCTCGCTCTCCCACTGCTGCGGGGTCCAGTTGCCGACCGTTCCCGTGCCGGCGCAGAAGTGCCCGTTGAAGTGGGTGCCGATCTCGTGCCCCTCCAGCCAGGCCCGGCGCACGTTCGTCAGCGTGGCCTTGATGTGCTCGTCGGTGAGGTAGCCGATGTCGGAGGCACCGCGCGGGTTGTTCGGCGGCTCGTACAGCCGCTTCTTCGACTCGGGCAGCAGGTACAGCCCCGAGAGGAAGAAGGTCATGGACGCGCCGTGCTCCTTGGCCAGGTCCAGGAAGCGAGGGAAGAGGCCGTTGCCGACCTCGCCGGCGCCGTCCCAGGAGAAGATCACGAACTGGGGCGGGGTCTGTCCCGGCTCCAGCGGCTCGGGCTTGGCCGGCTGGTGCGGCTGCCTGCCGGTGAAGGAGGTGGAGCCGTCGCCGATGGGCCGCGCCGGATGCGCGGTGCTCCCCTTCCCCTTCCCGTCCCCGCGCCCGGGCTTGCCCTGGCCGGAACCGTTCGGGTGGCCGTCGCCGTCCGAGGACGTGAGGGTTCCGCAGCCGGCGAGCGAGGCGGCGGCCGCCGCGCCCGCGCCGAGGCCGAGCATTCCCCGCCGGGAGAAGGTCCGGGAGAAGGTGGGCATGGAGATCCCCGATTCGTCGCTGCCTGCTGGTCACCCAGTCAGAGGGCAGGACGATCGGGGAGGTTCCTCAGATTTCTATGATTTTCGTAACGGAAACCGCAAAAGTGCGCTAAGCGATACCAAACGGACCGTCAGTGACGAGTGACACCGGTCAGGCGCCGAAGGCCTTGCCCTGGGCGGTGCCCTTCCCCTTCTGGGGCTTGGCGCCGGCGCGCAGGTGGACCGGGACCAGGTCGATGGCGGGCTCGCTGTAGCCCACGGACACGATCTTGTCACCCAGATATGTGAAAGTCGTCAGCGAGGCGAGCGTGCACTGCCGCTTGCGCGGATCGTGCCACAACCGCCGCCGCTCGACGTACGAGCGCACGATCCAGATCGGCAGCTGATGGCTGACCAGCACCGCCTCGTGGCCGCGCGCCCGGTCCTTGGCCGCGTTCAGCGCGCCCATCATCCGCACGACCTGGTCCACGTACGGCTCGCCCCACGACGGCCGGAACGGGTTGACGAGGTGCTTCCAGTTGTCCGGGTTGCGCAGGGCGCCGTCGCCGACGCCGAACGTCTTGCCCTGAAAGACGTTCTCGGCCTCGATCAGCCGCTCGTCGGTGTCCAGATCCAGCCCGTGCGCCTTGGCGATCGGGGTGGCCGTCTCCTGCGCCCGCTCCAGCGGGGAGGAGCAGACGTAGGTGATGTCGCGCGGGGCCAGGTGCTCGGCCACCCGCTCGGCCATCCTCCGGCCCAGCTCGGACAGGTGGTAGCCGGGCAGCCGCCCGTACAGGACACCGTCCGGGTTCTCGACCTCGCCGTGTCGCATGAGGTGGACGACGGTGACGTCCTTGCTGCTGTCGCTCATTCTGCCGTGGCCTCCGCAGCCGCCCGGGCCGCCGCCGGAAGGGCGTCGGCGATCTTCTGAATGGCCCGCTCGTCGTGGGCCGTGGACACGAACCAGGACTCGAAGGACGACGGCGGCAGATAGACGCCGTTCGCCAGCATCGAGTGGAAGAACGCGGTGAAACGGTACGACTGCTGCCGCTTGGCGTCCTCGTAGTCGCGCACCTGCCGGTCCGTGAAGAACACGGAGAACATGTTGGACGCGGTCTGCACCCGGTGCGCGACGCCCTCCTTCGACAGCGCCTCGCTGACGAGCGTCCGGATCTGCTCGGAGACGGCGTCGACCTTGTCGTAGGCGGCGTCGTCCAGCAGCCGCAGCTGGGCGAGACCGGCGGCGGTGGCGACGGGATTGCCGGAGAGGGTGCCGGCCTGGTACACGGGCCCGGCGGGGGCGAGGTGGGCCATCACGTCGGCACGTCCGCCGAACGCGGCGGCCGGGAACCCGCCGCCCATCACCTTGCCGAAGGTCATCAGGTCGGGCGCGACGCCCTCGACGCCGTACCAGCCGGCGCGGCTGGTACGGAAGCCGGTCATCACCTCGTCGGAGATGAACAGGGCGCCGTTGCGCCGGCAGGAGTCCTTGAGGGCCTGGTTGAAGCCGGGGTCCGGCGGCACGACGCCCATGTTGCCCGGCGACGCCTCGGTGATCACACAGGCGATCTCCCCGGGGTGCCGGTGGAAGGCCTCCTGCACGGCCTCCAGGTCGTTGTACGGCAGCACGATCGTGTCGCCGGCCTGCGCACCGGTGACGCCGGGCGTGTCGGGCAGCGCGAAGGTGGCGACGCCGCTGCCGGCCGCGGCGAGCAGCGAGTCGACGTGCCCGTGGTAGCACCCGGCGAACTTGATCACCTTGGACCGCCGGGTGAACCCGCGGGCGAGCCGGATGGCGGACATGGTCGCCTCGGTCCCGCTGCTGACGAGCCGCACCTGCTCGACGGGCTCGACCCGGGCGACGATCTCCTCGGCGAGCGCGACCTCGCCCTCGCCGGGCGTGCCGAAGGACGTACCGCGGGCCACGGCCTCCTGGACGGCGGCGATGACCTCGGGGTGCGCGTGCCCGAGGATCATGGGCCCCCAGGAGCACACGAGGTCGACGTACTCGCGCCCGTCTGCGTCGGTGAGGTAGGCCCCCTTGCCCGACACCATGAACCGGGGCGTGCCGCCGACGGCGCGGAAGGCCCGCACCGGGGAGTTGACGCCGCCGGGGGTGACGACGGAGGCACGGTCGAAGAGCGCCTGTGACACGGGCGCGTCGTAGGGATAGGGCGTTTCGCTCATGGCACTCATGACGTGCGGCTACTCCGGCTTCTCGGACTCCGGTTGCGGGGTGACCTCCTCAGGGTAGGCCGAAGGGCGCGCCGGGCCCCGGCCGGACCGCGCTCGACGCCGGGATCGGACGCCGTCCGCGGGCCGATCGGACGCGGCGGGCCTCAAGATCACAGCGGTGCCATCCCTCATCTGCGAGACTGACACCTGATACACAAAGCCCATACGCACGTACTCATCAGGGGCCGGATGATCAGGGCCGGGAATCCCCCCGCGTGGACTGTTGTTCCACCGCACGTTTCGGCGGGCGGCCGCGGGGGAGGTCACTGACACGATGATCGGGTTGCGCGGCGGGGGCCACGCGTCCTAGAAAAGCAGTCGGGTGGAGATATGCATCGCGGTGGCGGACTGGGCGAGGGGACTGACGACCTGGGTCCTCGACGTGCCCGGCGGGGAAGGCACCGGCGCGAGGCGGAGGAAACGACCGAGACACGGCAGACCGACGCACGTCAGACACAGGGTGTACCGAGTGAGCCCGAGCGGTACGACCGGCAGATCGACCGGGATCTCGACCGCCGGCTCGACCAGCGGGCCGACCGCCTCCGGGCGGGGAGCAGGAATGGTGGTCGGGTGGGGGTGACGTACAAATACTTCGGCGCGCCGGACGGCGCGACCGCGGCCCGCGTCCCCATCTCGATGCGTCCCGAGGAACTCGGCGGCGACGAGCTGGGCATGAACGGCATGTTCACCAAGATCAAGCCGGAGACGATGGCCGCGATGGTGCTGACGGGCATCGAGGGCGTCCCCCTGCACAAGGTGCCGCCCCTGGAGCTGGTCGTCCTGCACCCCGACTACGCGGTCGTCAAACTCCCCATGACCGTCGTCGACCCCCTCCGCGGCATCGGCGAGGAAGCGGTCGGCGCGGCGGCCTTCATCTGGTCGACGGTCCCGGACCGGGGCGGGCCGCGGGACGCGTTCAACGTGTACCAGTTGCTGCACGAGTGGCAGGACTTCTCGCATCGGCTGCATGAGGCGGGGCATCAGCCGTATTGCCTGGTTTGGCCCTGACCTGGGGTTTCTCGGGTAGCGGGCGGGGTTTTCGGACCCCGCCCTCGTCATGTGCCGGGAGGGCCTTCAGGCGGCCAGGGCACAGCGCGCAGGGTCGAGATCGCCACAGCGGCAGATGGGGGAACGATGCATTCACTGGACAGCGCGCTGGTGCTCGGCCCGGGCGGGCACGCCGGCACCGCCTGGATGGCGGGACTCGCCCACGGCCTGCGCGGCCTGGGCGTCGACCTGGGCGCGGCGGATCTGGTCGTCGGCACCTCGGCCGGCGCGATCGTGGGCGCCGCACTGGCTTCGGGCCGGGATCTCTCACGCTTCGCCGACCCCGTCGGCAGCAGCGGCGACGGTCCCCGGCCGCCGCGGGCCGATCCGCGGCGCATGGGTGAGGTCTTCGCGGTCCTCGGTGCCGGTCTGCCACCGGAGGAGGCCCGTCGGCGGGTCGGGCGGATCGCCCTGGCCGCGGCCGATCCGGAGGCCGAGCGGGCCTTGGTCGCGGTGCGACGTCGGCTCATCGGCACGGACGCCTGGCCGGCTGAGCGTCGCCTGCTCATCCCTGCCGTGGACACGGGAAGCGGCGAGCCGGTGGTCTGGGATCGCGACAGTGGCGTTCCCCTGGCGGCTGCTGTCGCGGCCTCCAGCGCGTTCCCGGGCGCGGCGCCGCCCGTCTCGATCGGCGGCCGCCACTACGTCGACGGCGCGCTGCGGGCAGGCACCAACGCAGACCTCGCGGCCGGTGCACGGACGTTGGTCGTCGTGGAGCCGATGGCGCGGCAGGATCCCGGGCAGGAAGCGCGGGCCGCGCTGGGCGCGGAGACGGTGGTGTCGCTGTTCCCGGACGAGGCATCGGCGGCGGCGCTCGGCACGGACCCGTCGGACCCGTCGGCGTGGATGCCTGCGTTCCAGGCGGGGCAGCTGCAAGCCGCTGCCGCGCGGAAGGATCTGGCCGGCCTCTGGGCGCCGGCGGGGGGCGAGAGCTTGGCATGAACGTGAGGGAAAAGCGTTCCTGGGTGTTGACGGAGGTGTCGCTCGTCATCAAGGGAAGAGATCTGCGGCCCGAAGAGATCACGCCCTTCCTCGCCGTGGAACCCACCGGGGTACGGAATCCAGGCCTCGGTAAATGGGACCGCCCCGGCGAGACCGACGGACGGTGGAGGATCAGCTGCGACGAGCGCACCAGCCGGGACTTCCACGAACAGCTGGACAGGATCCTCTCCCTCGCGGAGCGGAAGAGGACGGAGCTCAGGCAACTGGCTGGACAGGGCTACGAGGTGGCCGTCAGCCTGTTCGGGTTCTCCGGGAACGATGCCGCTCTCGCCCTTCGATCGGACGAGATAAAGCGCATCGCACGCCTGGGGTTCCCGCTCAGGATCGCAGCCAGCATGAGCGAACGCTGACGGAGTGATCATGGAAAGGGAACCTGCGGCGAAATCGACGTCCTGGGGTGACCTGAGCACGTCCCTGGTGGTATCAGGTCAGGAAGTGGATACCGCTCCTCTGCTTGCCGCGTTGCGACTCGCCGGCAGCGAAGAGTTCTCCTCCCGCGAAGGCGTGAGCGTCCATTCCGGCCCCGGCCGGGCCACGCTCACGGTTGACGAGCGCCACTCGAAAAGCGTCGACGGACAGGCCGCGGCACTTGTCGCATTCCTCGGCCCCCGCCAATCGGCGCTCGACGCGCTGAGGGAGGCGGGACAGTCGGTGAGGGTCGATGTGACAGGCGTTGCCGAGCCAGGATCGGGACTCTTCATCTCGCCTGACGTTCTTGCGGGTCTTGCCGAACTGGGAGTCCCCGTCACTTTCACGACGGTCCGGGCATCCGGAGAGGACGAGGAAGACCCACTCGCCTGGCTCGGCTGAACGACCGGACCCCGGTCCCCCGGCTCCGCTCGCCGGCCCGTCACGGGGAACCCGGTTCCGTGCGTCGCGGGCTGATCAGGAGGAGGGCGACATCGTCGCTGCGGGGGGCCGTGTGCCGGGCGCGGGTGATCAGGGTGTCGGCCAGGGCGTCCATGGTCTCGTCGCGCGCGTCGGCGATCCGGTCGGCGAGAGCCCCGATCGCGTCCTCGATGTCGGTGCCGGGGGCCTCGACCAGCCCGTCGGTGTACAGGGCGAGCACGGCGCCGGGAGGCAGTGGGACGTCCGTCGTCGGGTAGTCGGCGGCCGGGTCGATGCCGAGCAGGAGTCCGGGAGACAGCCGGAGGATCTCGGTGCGGCCGTCCGGACGGCGCAGGATCGGCGGGGGATGCCCGGCGGTGGCCAGGCAGGCGCTGTGGCGGGCCAGGTCGAGGTGGGCGTAGAGACAGCTGGTGAACAGGCCGGCGTCGAGGTCGGTGAGCAGGCGGTTGGTGCGGGCGAGGACCTCGCCGGGGGGTGCGCCGGCGTTGGCGTGGACGGCCGTGCGGACCTGCCCCATGAGGGTGGCGGCCTGCACGTTGTGCCCCTGGACGTCCCCGATGGTCGCGGCGGCGGCTGCCTCGCCGAGGCGGATGAGGTCGTAGAAGTCCCCGCCGACGTCCATGCCGTAGCTGGCGGGAAGGTAGCGGGCGGCCACGTCCAGGCCGGGGACGCGGGGCAGGGTGCGGGGCAGCAGGCCGGCCTGGAGGTCGTGGGCGAGCTGCTGTGTGGCGTCGTAGAGCCGGGCGCGGTCCAGCGCCTGGGCGATCAGCCCGGCGGTCGAGGTGAGCACGGAGCGCTCCTCGGCGGGGAAGGCGCGCGGCCGGTCGTAGGCGAGGACCAGTGAACCGACGGGGCGTCCGGAGGTGATCAGCGGCAGGAACGCCCAGGCGGCCATGTCGTCCTGGAGGACGGCGGGAGGGTAGGCCGCCTTGAGGTCGCCGAAGGTGCCGAAGAAGCTCGGGATCCCCGTCGTCAGGACGTGCACCGCCGGGGTGTCGGAGGTGAGCGGCACCGCGTCGAAGCGGGCCATGAGCGCGGCGGAGTAGCCGTGGTGGCCGATGATCCGCAGTCTGCCCTCCTCCGCGGCCATCAGAGCGAGGGCCTGGGCGCCGAAGGCGGGCAGGATCTGGTCGGCGACCCTTTCGACGACGTCCTGGACGCCGACCGCTTCGGTGAGCGTGGCGGCCAGGTGCATCAGGTGGTAAAGGGCCGTGGCCCGGCCGGGTTCCGCGGCGGGCGCGGGGTGCAGGAGGTGAGGAGGGGGCGCGGCGTCGGCCGAGGACGTGGGCACGATGCGCACGCTGATGCCGGAGGCGTCCGGGTACAGGTGGAACGACAGCCACTGGTCGGGGGGCCGCCGGGCGGTGAAGGACGTCGGCCGGCGGCTGAGCACCGCGGCCCGGTAGCGGTCCTCGGCGACCGGGTCGTCCAGCCACGCGAGCGCCTCCCAGGGGCGGGCGCCCAGCAGGTCGGGGATGCCGGCGCCGAGGAGCCGTGCCGCGGCGGTGGTGAGGAAGGTGATCCGGCCGTCCGGGTCGAGCGCGCAGCAGCCACTGGGAAGGCGCTCGGCGAAGTCGGCCGCGGCCTGGGCCTCCGCCGGCCCGGCGGCGCGGTTCCGCGGCGGAGACAGGATGCGCGGCTCGGGTCCGGCCAGTGCACGCCCGCTGTCGGCGGCCTGCCGCAGGATCGGGCCGAGGCGACGGCAGGCGTCGGCGATCGCCTCGCGCTCGTGTGCGCTCAGTGCGGGAGGGTGCGCGCTGGACCAGTGCAGCACCAGACCGCCCCACACCCGTGCTCCGGTGCTGATCGGGGCGGCGACCAGGGCGAACGGATGCGGCAGGACGAGCGCCAGCTGCGGATACCGGCGCGCCAGCTCCTCCTGGCTGCCGATCCACACCAGCCCTCCCTGCCGCACGGCGTCGCTCACCGGGCTCGCGGCCGGCAGCGGAACGCGGGCCCAGGGCGAGGCGATCCGTCGCGAGATCCCGCTCAGCACCGCGAGCTGGAGCACCTGCCCGTCCGGGGAGAGGACGTACACCGCGCCGGCGTAGGCGCCGGTCTCGCGCGCGCAGTGGTCCAGGACAGCGTCCACGGCGTCCGGTCCGGGGCCGGGAGAGCGGGGGTCAGTGGCCGTGCCGGACACGCTTCAGCCTCCTGTGCGGGGGCACCGGCGGCGACGAGGGGGCGGCTCCGGCGGCGCGGCACCGCACCGGCCGGACCAGACGGCGCTCATATACGGACCTTACGTCCAGCGGGCGGTGACGGCAGCGCGCTGCCCCCGATGAGGCCGGGCGGCCTGTCCACGGAGGCCGGCGTCACCGCCTCGTGCGG
This sequence comes from Streptomyces sp. NPDC004658, assembly GCF_040609555.1. NCBI lineage: Bacteria > Bacillati > Actinomycetota > Actinomycetes > Kitasatosporales > Streptomycetaceae > Streptomyces > Streptomyces sp. NPDC004658. The sequence goes on along the minus strand of NZ_JBEXKG010000006.1, from coordinate 16,947 downwards.
GCGACAGGGGCCAGCAGCTCCAGGGCTTCCTCCCAGGGGAAGCGGTCGCGGCCCCCCGCGCCCCCGGCCTTCGGCCGGTGCGGCCCGGACGAGCCGATCAGGACGCCCATCGAGCGCAGGCGGTCCAGGCTCTGCCGATAGGCGGGGTGGGCGGCCTGGGCCGCGTTCAGGCAGGGCAGGACGACGGTCGGGATACCCATGCCGTACGCCTCGCACAGGATGCCGAGCGCCAGCGTGTCGGAGATGCCGGCGGCCCACTTGTTGATCGTGTTGAAGGTGGCCGGGGCGACGGCGATCGCGTCCGGGGGCGGCAGCGGGCGGGGTTCTCCCGGGGCGCGCCAGGCGGAGCGGATCGGGTAGCCGGTGCGGGCCTCGACCGCGGTGGCGTCGATGAAGCGGAGGCCCTGGGGTGTGGCGACGACTCCGACGTCCCAGTTCGCCTCCTGGGCGGCGGTGATGAGGGTGCCGACGTCGGGGGCGACGCCGCCCGCGCAGACGATGACGTACAGGAAGGGCTTCTTGCCCGGGGCGGTCGGCTCGGTGGCGGTCGGTCCGGTGGCGGTCGGCTCGGTCACGCGGGCCCTCCCAGTCGGCGGCTGATGCGGCGAAGTCCCGGCAGGCTACGTCGGCGGTGGCGGGAAGGGGAGCCCGGGTGACGGGTGCTCATGTCCGCGGGCGCTTGCGCGCTGCCGGTGGCCGATCGCCCTCGGGCCGGGCCCGAGTGCCCCGCCGGGTGCCGCGCCGGGCGCGGCACAGGGCGACCGTGCCCTCGCCGGCCGCCCCGAGCCCGGCGTGGGTTCCGCCGGCTCAGGCTCCCGTGGCGTGGGCGACCGTGATGTGGTGGTCCCGGCCGGGGGTCTCCAGTTCGTCCACGGCCGTTACGGCCAGGTCCTCCGCGCTGATCCAGGAGCGGCCGTCCGGCGTGGTCAGGAGGGTGGTCGTACCGCGGCGGTAGCGGGCGGTGCGGGGGCCGGGTTCCAGGAGGACCGGGGGGCTGAGGTAGACCCAGTCGGTGTGGGGGTGGGTCCGGCAGGTGCGGAGCTGGGCCACGCCCGCCGCCGCGACGGGCCGCAACCGCGCCGGGACGTGGGCGGGGTCGTCGGCGACCAGGACGCCGGGGGTTCCGGGGCTGGTCAGGGCGCCGGCGCCGCCGATCACCAGGACGCGGATGCCCAGCCGTGCGGCGGCGTCCAGGACCGTGCGGGTGCAAACTCACCGTCCAGCTGACAGCTCAGGCCGACAGCCTGGTCTCCGGCCTGCGTTCGGCGACCGCGACGTGGTGGAAGACTTGGTGCGGCTGTGCGGATGTCCGCCGCTGGGGGTGTCGTTGCTCGCGGCACGGTTGCGGCACCATCCCTCCTGGACCGCCGAGGACCTGCACGGGCGGCTGGTGGCGGCGCGGGACCGGCTGGGAGAGCTGCGCACCGGTGAACGCGCTGTCACCGCGACGTTCGATCTCTCTTACCGGGATCTCGCGCCGGAGCGGCAGCGCTTCTTCCGACAGCTCGGCGTCTGTGCGCGCGACGGCGCGATCGAGGCGTTCCAACGCGGTTTGGAGATCCTGCGGGGCCCGGGCGACCGATGCGGCGAGGCGGAGGTACTGAACCACTGGGGATGCTGTTGGTCACCTCCGGTGAATCGAGCGCCGCTCGTGGGCACTTCGTCCAGGCGTTACCGCTCCCGCTAGCGGTTCCCCGCACGGCTCATCCGCCTGCCCATCGCCTCTGTCGCACGAAGGCGCTTCCTCTCTTAGGAATCAGACATTCCAGGATCAAGAACCCGCCAGAGGGGAACGCCACGTTCGAATGGACCCTCTTGGCATGCAGGCTGACCCCGACCAGTCAGCTTGACCAGGGGGTTTCATGCGCACCGCGCAGCACAGACAGGCGCTCGCCGTAGTCGCGACCACGGCGGCAGCGATCCTCGCGCTCGTCGACATACCGGCGCACGCCCAGCCATCGGCTTCAGCCGTGCCGCCCACGGCGAGCGCAGACAGCACCGAACTCGCTCAACTCGCCGAAGGCTACCTGCAGCAGCGCGCCGACATGCTGACGGCTTCCCGCCCGTCGGCACGAGCCGCCATCGCCCACGTCCAGGCCACACGTTCCATGACGGCCCGCGTGGAGGACGATCTCGCCGCTCTCGCGAAGAAGGGCGAGCGGTACAAGGATGTCGACGGCGGCTACACAAAGGCTCAGGTCGACGTGAAGGTCGGCGACCTGACCGTCTCCGGCCAGTCGGCGACACTGCAGCTCACCGAGCACACGCGCCTCTATCTCCCGTTCACGGCGCAGGAGGTCGAGGAGGGCGCACCGGAGTATGAGGAGCTGTCGCTCCCGCACACGGTGAAGTTCACCCAGGGCTCCGACGGCGCCTGGCTGCTCTCGTCCGACAAGGCGGAAACGGAGGGCGGGCCGACGCCTGCAACGCAGGTCTCCGACGCAGACGCCGGTCCCGACGCCGGGGGTGGCAAGCCGGACGAGGACGAGGGAGCCAAGGAGGCCCCGTCGTCCGCCGAGCCGCTGCCCGACAGCAGCGCCGACGCCGTCGTCAAGCCGGCGGCCTCGGCCAGCTATAACTACGACAAGATGGTGTCGTACGCCAACAAGTACTGGGACCACCACAACGACGACTACCGCACGTACAGCACCGACTGCACCAACTTCATCTCGCAGGCCATGCTCGCCGGCGGGTGGGGCCCGAAGGGCGGCGCCCTCGTCCAGCGCACCAGCAACAAGTACTGGTTCTACGGTCCCACGACATGGTGGACGTCCTACACGTGGGCGGGTGCAGAGAACTGGTACTGGTTCGCGTCGAAACACTCGAGGCGAACCAAGCTCCTCGACAACGTGTGGAAGCTGGAGAAGGCGGATGTTCTCCAGGCCGACTGGAACCGCAACAACAACGTCGACCACTCGATGATCGTCACGAAGAAGTACCGGGGCACGCCCTATCTGACGTACCACACCGGCGACACCCACAACAAAAGCCTGAGCAAGCTCCTCTCCGACCACCCGCGTACCTGGTGGTACGCGCACCGCACGTGACAGGCTGCTGCCCCCTCACAGGAGATACATAGGAGAGTGCTGTGAAACGTCGACGGCTTCTGGCCGTGGCGGCCGCCCTGGTTGTCGCATCCGGCTGCTCATCCACCGACAGCGATGAGGCCAGCCCTGGAAATTCGGAATCCTCACCATCGAGTTCGGCATCCTCCGACGGGGCACGCAAGGCCGTCGAAGCCTATGTACAGTCTCTGAACTCCCGGAGCGTGAAGGCACTGATCGAAGTCGGCGGCGTAAAGGACGAGGAGTGGTCCAGGAAGGAGGCCGCACGAATCCTCGCCGACCGAGGTGGCCGGGGATGGAAGATCAAGGACCTGCAGATCGACCACGACATGGGCCCGGACACCGGATCCGCCCGCCTCGTGGCCGAAGACAAGGCCGGCAAGTCCCTGAACGACACCTTCACCGTGACGCGGGAGAAGAGCACCTGGCACCTCGTGGTCTTCACGCACCAGTCGCCTGAACCGGGCAAAGATCCCGCTTCAACCGACAAGCCCCAGGGCTGAAGGCTCCGTTGACGTCGGTCTGCACCCACCGCCGGGGGCAGACGGACCAGGGCGTCCGGCTCCTCCCTGTGCGGGGCCACTGGTTCAGGGAGCCGCCACCGGAGGAGACCATGACCGAGGATCTCTGTGACGCGGCTCAGTCGTCGATGTCGCCCGTGATCTCGGCTGCCAAGGCGACGGCATCCGCGTCAGGCACCCGGTCACGTCGCCCTGGTCCGTGCTTGCCGTAGAGCACGCGATCCGCCAGCCGTTCCCGGGCCACAGCCGGCGCCTTCCGACCCCAGGTGTAGGAGTCGCTGTTGCAGAACCGATGGGCCAGGGCGACGTTGTCCAGAGTGTCCGTGCCACCCGACATGATCTCGACGAGGTGATGGACGCTCGGGGAGCAAGGATGCGGCGGCCTGAACGCGAGGTCCACCGCGCTGTGGCAGATCACGCAGCGCCATCCGTCACGGTCCCCTATCTGTGCCATGGTGTAGACGTCGCGTGGGCCGTTCTCTCGTATGCGCTGTGCACGTCGACGATTCTGCCGCCGTTTGATCGCTCTGTGACGCTCTGCCTTCCTCTCCTCCTCGGTGAGGCTGGACCATCGGTCCTGATCGAGCACGTCGAACGTCCACTGACCGGGGCGTCCCCCGCTGACCTCGACGACATGGAGGCGCTCCTTGCGGTTCCGCTTGCCCTCTTGCGCGGTGCTGGGGCGTTGTTCGTTCACGAGTGTCATTCTGCGCGTGTCACCGTGATCAGCGTCCTCGCCCAGCGGGCGGCGGAGGCGAGGCGGCGGTACGACGCCGCCGCCGAGGCTCTGCTCGCGGCCTCGATCTACCTCACCTTCCGCGCCCTGCCGCGCTCGGTCCTCGAGGAGCTCCTCCCCACGCATCCGTCCACCGGTGAACAGGCCTGCGACGGGGCGGCGTTCAGTCCCGACACCTTCCCGGCCGCGCTCATCGCGGCGTCGTCCACGGACGGCATGACCGAGGCCGAGGCCCGTGAGCTGCCGGACGCATGGTGGCCCCGGACGCGAACGCCCTGTGGGAGGCCGCGCGGGTCGGCCTTCAGCCTCTTCCCAGGCCGGCCCGGTCGGTACGGGCCTCCTGCTGCACCTTCCAGGCTGGGTGTCGATCCCCTCTCGGTCTTCTTCTTCGGTGGGTTCAGTTGGGCGGCGAGCATGGCCGTGAGGGCCAGGGCGAAGCCGGCCGTCTGCAGCGGGCTCAGGGACTCGCCCCGGACCGTGCCGATGACCGTGGCGACCAGCGGCGAGAGCAGGACGAGCGGGGCGGACGCGCCGACCGGGAGGCGGGCTATGCCACGGAACCAGAGGGTGTACGCGATCAGCCCGCCCATGCTGCCGAGCCACAGGTAGCCGACGGCCGCGCCGGCGTCGATCCGCGGTGGCAGCCCCTCGGCCGTCAGGGTGAGCGGGAGCAGGAGCAGGCCGCCCGCCGTGAGCTGCCAGGCGGCCAGCGTGAGCGGGCCCGCGCCCGGGGGACGGCCCCAGCGCTTGGTGAGGACGACACCGACGGCCATGGCCGCCGTACCGCCGAGTCCGGCCAGTACGCCGGCGGCGTCCAGGCGGGCCTGCGGGCCCAGGACGACGAGGCCCACGCCGGCCACACCGAGCACGCCCCACATCAGACCCCTTGCGGTCGGCCGGTCCCGGAGCACCGGGACCGCGAGGGCGGCGACCAGCAGCGGCTGGGTGGCGCCGAGGGTGGCGGCGACCCCGCCGGGGAGCCGTTCGGCCGCCAGGAACAGGAGCGGGAACAGGGCGCCGATGTTGAGCGCGCCGAGGACGCCGGCCTTCCACCACCAGTCGCCGCGCGGAAGGACACGGGTCAGCGCGAGGCCCAGCAGCCCGGCGGGCAGCGCGCGCACGAGTCCGGCGAACAGGGGGTGGCCGGGTGGGAGGAGTTCGGTGGTGACGACGTAGGTCGTGCCCCAGGCGGCGGGGGCGAGGGCGGTGAGGAGGACGGTTGCCGCTCTGTCGGCGTAAGCAGGCATGTCAGCAAGTCTTGGCGTCCGCCACTCATCCGTCCAAGACATGGTTGCCATCGCAGCCATGTACGACAACGATGGATGTGTGGACCTCCAGCAGATGCGGTACGCCGTCGCCGTCGCCGAGACCCGGAACTTCACCCGTGCCGCCGAGCGCTGCTTCGTGGCGCAGTCCTCGCTCAGTCACCGGATCGGCGCCCTGGAGCGGGAGCTGGGGGTGCGGCTGTTCGCGCGGTCCAGCCGGCGGGTCGAACTCACCAGCGCCGGGGAGGCGTTCGTGTCCCGGGCGCGGGACGCGCTGGCCGCCGCCGACCTCGCCGTGGCCGACGCCGCCGCCGCGACCGGGGTGGTACGGGGGCGGCTCTCCGTCGGCGTGATCGTGACCACAGCCGCCGTGGACGTACCGGAGCTGTTGCAGCGGTACCGGTCCCGGCACCCGGAGGTCCGCGTGACGCTGCGCTCCGGGCGCAGTGACGAGCTGGCGGCGGCGATCCGGGACGGGGACGTGGACATCGCCTTCCTCGGGCTGCCGGAGGGCGACCGGCCCTCCGGGGTGGAGAGTGTGGTGCTCGCTCACGACGAGCATGTGCTGGTGGTGGCGGCCGGGCACCGGCTGGCCGGGGCGGACCGGGTCACGCTGGAGGACATCGCCGGCGAGACGTTCGTGGACTTCGTGACCGGGACGCCCGCCCGGGCCCAGTCGGACCAGGCGTTCGCCGCGGCCGGCCTGGTCCGCGATGTCGCGTTCGAGGCCGGGGTCGTCGAGCTGATCACCCGGCTGGTCGCACGCGGGCTCGGCATCGCGCTGCTGCCCTCGGCGTTCGTCCGCCCGCTGGCCGCCGGCGACCCGGGGCTGGCACTGGTCCCGGTGACCGGCGGACCGCGCCGCGTCGAGTACCTGGCCTGGAGCCGCTTCAACCCGAGCCCGGCCACCCGCGCGATGCTGGGCGTGCTCGGGGTGCGGACGGGGGCGTAGGCCGCCGGGCGAGGGGGGTGGTCAGTGCGCGTCCAGCGCGGGCAGCCCCGGCTCGGCGGGGGCCGTCGTGCCGGCCAGGAGGCGCAGGGCCGCGTCGGACGGGGTGCCGGGTTCGGCCGTGTAGGCGATGAGGCGTTGGCCCGCGGGGCCGGGGAGGCACAGGTTCTCGAAGCCCAGCTCCAGGGTGCCGACCGCCGGGTGGCGCAGTGACTTGGTGCCCGAGGTGCAGGTGCGGACCGGGTGCCGGGCCCAGAGTGCGGCGAACTCGTCGCTCTCGATGGACAGATGGCCGATCAGCTCGGCCAGTGCGCGGTCGTCGGAGTGCCGGCCGGCGACCAGGCGCAGGGAGGCGACCGCGAGGTGGGCCTCCTCCTTCCAGTCGGCGTACAGGGCGCGGTAGCGCTCGTCCAGGAACAGCATCCGGACGAGGTTGGGGCGGTCGGTGGGGGTGTCCGGGGCGTCCCCCGGCAGGTGCGGGGCGAGCAGGGCGTGGCCCAGCCGGTTCCAGGCGAGGACGTCGTTGCGCCGGTCCAGGAGGAGCGCCGGTACGTCGGTCATGGCGGCGAGCAGCCGGCGGGCCGACGGGGTCGCGTGTTCGGCCCGGGGCGCGGCCGGGCGGCGCCGGGCGGCGGGGCGGGCCAGGTCCTTGAGGTGGGCGGTCTCGTCCTCGGTGAGGCGCAGGGTGCGGGCGATGGCGTCCAGCACCGCGTCGGAGACGCCGGCCGCCCGGCCCTGTTCGAGGCGGGTGTAGTGGGTGATGCTGACGCCCGCGAGCAGGGCCAGTTCCTCGCGGCGCAGCCCGGCGACCCGACGGCGGGCCGGCGCGGTCGCGAGGCCGACGTCCTCCGGTCGCAGCGCGGCACGGCGGGACTTGAGGAAGGCTCCCAGCTCGGACGACGCGTCCATGTAGGCCTCCGGGGGTGGGGCGGGCACCCGCGCGGGTGCGGGGCGTGCGCCTCCGGCGGGTGGGCGGTCGTCGTCCATCCTGCCCGGCGGGCGGCGCGAACGGGATGCCTGAGGGTGGTCACGCGATGACCACCCTCGCGGCGGCCGGTCGCAGGGGGGTGCTGGTTGCGACGGGCGCCAGGGACGAGCCTCTTGCCCGGTAACCGCGCCGAACACTGCGACTTCGCCGGACAGCGGCACCACCGGTGAACGCCGGCCGTCCGGCAGCGCGCCGGCACCACCGGTGAACGCCGGCCATCCGGCAGCGCGCCGGCACCACCGCCGTGTATCGGCACCTCCGTCATCAGAGGGGATCGTCTCGTCATGTCCGTCACCACCGCCCACCGTCCACCCGGCGCGTCCGCCGCCCTCACCCCCCGGCTCCGCCTGGTGCTGGTGCTGCTGCTCGCGGCGCAGTTCATGCTGGCCGTGGACTTCTCCGTCCTGAACGTGGCCCTGCCGGTGATCGGCGCCGATCTCGGCTTCTCGCTCGCCCGTCTCCAGTGGATCGGCACGGCGTTCGCCCTGTGCGCGGCCGGGTTCACCCTGCTGTTCGGGCGGGTCGCCGATCTCTTCGGCCGCCGCCGGCTGTTCCTGGCCGGTCTCGCCGTCCTCGCCGCGGCCTCGCTGGCGGGCGGACTGGCGCGGAGCCCCGACGTGCTCATCGTGGCCCGGGTGTTCCAGGGGCTGGCCACCGCCGCGGTGACCCCGGCCGGTCTGTCGCTGCTGACGACCTCGTTCCCGGAGGGCCCGCTGCGGGAGAAGGCGCTCGGGCTCAACGGGGCGCTGATGTCGGCCGGTTTCACGACGGGGGCGGTCCTCGGCGGTCTGCTGACCGACCTGCTGTCCTGGCGCTGGGCGTTCTTCGTCAACGTACCGGTGGCTCTCGCCGTGCTCCTCGTCGCGCCCGCCGTCATCGCCGAGTCCCGGCCCGGGGAGCGCCCGAGGCTGGACGTGCCGGGTGCCGTCACGGTGACGCTCGGGCTGCTGGCCGTCATCCTCGGTCTGACACAGGCCGGCGAGCACGGCTGGGGCGCGCCGGCCGCACTGCTGCCGCTGGCGGCCGGGGTGGTGCTGCTGCTGGTGTTCGGTGCGGTGGAACGGCGGGTGTCCGCGCCGCTGGTGCCGCCGCACGTGCTGGGCAGGCGGTCGGTGGCGTGGGGGAACGTCGCCGGTCTGATCGCGTTCCTGACCGAGACGTCCCTGGTGTTCCTGCTGACCCTGTACCTCCAGGAGGTGCTCGGCTTCTCGCCGTTGGCCGCCGGGCTGTCGTTCGGCGTGCTGGGCGCGGGGACCGTCGTCGGCGGTGCCCTGGCCCCGCGGCTGATCGGCGGGCTCGGTGCCACCCGGGTGCTGCTGGCCGGCGGCCTCGGTCAGGCCCTGTTCACGGCGGCCCTGCTCGGACTCGGCACCGGCCGTTCCTCGCTGTGGCTGCTGCTGGCCGCGACCTTCGCGGGCGGTGTGGGCAACATGCTGGTCATCGTCGGCTTCATGGTGACCGCGACCTCGGGTCTCGCCGACCGGGAGCAGGGGCTGGCCACCGGGCTCGCGACGATGACGCAGCAGATCGGGATCACGATGGGGACGCCGGTGATGAGCGCCGTCGCCACGGCCGCCATGACCGGTACGGGCGCCCTGGCCGTCCTCGGCGGTCTGAAGGCGGCGATCGCGCTGAACGCGGCCCTCGTCCTCCTGGGCACTCTCACGAGCGCGCTGTTCCTGCGGGAGAGGGCGCGCTGACGCCGGGCCGGCCGCTCAGTCCCGTCGGAGAGGGCGGTGTCGACGGGGGCGTACCGGGCAGATCGTGGAGCACGCCCCGGCCGCCGACGCCGCCGACCGGCTCACCGGGCCCGACGCGCAACGCCTCACGGCCTGCGCTTCCCCTCCCCGCAACCGCCACCTGCTCCGGCCCGGCCGCCGTCACCGGTGCTCCACCCGCTGCGCCGACCGCGTCCGCGCGACCCGGCACCCACCGGGTGGGCCGCCCACCCGGCCGGCGGACGTCAGCAGTACGGCGGCTGGTTGGTGAGCGACGCCGCCACCCGCATCCACACGCCGAACTGCCGGTACAACGCGGGCAGTTCACCTCTCGCGCGGACCGTCCTGGAGTCCTCGGCCGTCACGCCGGGGATGCCGAGCAGGGTCGCGGCGACCGACGCGGACTGCCAGCGGACGGTCAGGGTGGCCTCCGCGGCACGGGGGGCGGGACGGCGCGGGCCCGGGGTCAGCGCCCGGGTGACCGCCTCCTCGACGGCCTTGCGCGCCTCCGCCTCGGGCCGCAGCTCGGCCGCGAACCGGTCGCGCGCGTACTTCACCGGGACGGTGACCACCGACGCGTCCCACTCCGCCATCTCCGCGCACGCCGTGTCGTCACCCGTGAGGGCCACCACGGGCACCCCGAGGGCCGCGGCCGTGGCGTGGGCCAGGCCGATCTCGCCGACCGGGCGGCCGTCCAGCCACATGTCCTCGATCTCGTGGCCCATGAAGCTGTGGCTGAGCACGCCCGGCGCGCCGGCCCGTGAGTGGTAGCCGACGCACAGCGCCGCGTCGTACTCCCCGGTCAGCCCCTCCAGCATGCCGAGCTGCTTGGGCCTGCCGCGCACCAGGCGGGCCGCCGGGTGCAGGGCCTCGGGGAGCAGGTTGCGCATCGGCCCGTGGGCGTCGTTGACCAGGATGCCGGTCGCGCCGGCCGCCAGCGCACCCCGTACGGCGGCGTTCACGTCCTCGGCCATCATGGCGCGGCCCCGCTCGTAGTCCCGTCCGCCCGGCTGGACGTCGTCGGCGTCGACGAGCCCGGTGATGCCTTCCATGTCCACGCTGATGTAGATCCGCACGGCGTCGACCCTAATCGACCCTACGTATTGTAGGTTCCCAAACGCCAACGGCCACCGGGCTGTTCACACGTCTGTTCAACGGGGGACCCATGCAGGACACCACGGAAGCGGAGCCCGGCACGGAGGTCTGTGCGCGCAGTCTCGCTCCGACACTGGCCGTGCTGGTCGTCAGCCTGGTGATCGCCGCCGTCGGCGTGTACGAACTGTGCGGCTTCGGCCTGCACAGCCTGGACCGGCGCCCGCACCTGTTCAGCGACGGCCTCGCGACCGGCGGGGTGATCGTCGCCGCGGTGGCCGCGGGGGCGGCGGTGGGCAACCTGGCCTGGCTGCTGACGGCGGCCCGGCGCGGAGGCGGCGACTGAGGGCGGCCGGGGGATGAGAGGCTGTGCGCCGGTCACGCGGATCCTCACCCGCCCGTTACCCTACAAGCTGTAGGGTCTGCGGTGCCCCGTCCCCGTCCCCAAGGGTGACCAGTTCGCCATGCCCGCACCACAAACGACGTCCGAACAGCAGACGGCCACCGCGCGACACCCGTCCCCGGCCCCGCCGCGGATCCCCGCTCCCCGCCGCACCGTCCGCGTCCTCTCCCCCCGCCTCCTGAGCATCGGCGGCGACCACCGGGTGCGCACCCGCGCCGCCGCGGCCACCGTCTGGTACCTGCGCCTGCTCGCCGCGCTGAACCTGGCGGCGGTCGTGTCCCTGCCCTTCCGGGAAGAGGTGCACGAGCACAACGCGGGCGAGTACTTCACTCCGTACCTGGCCACCGCCGGCCTGGTATCGGCGGCCCTCGCCCTCTTCCTCGCCGCGGTGATGCGCCGCCGCAAACGAGCCGCCTGGCTCTTCAACCTCCTCCTCGCCGGCCCCCTCCTCGGCCTCTACGCCGTCGCCCTCACCCGCGCCCCCTACCGCGAGCACCCCTTCAACTGGGTCTCCACCGCCCTCACCGGCCTGTTCGTCGCCGCCCTGCTGCTCGGCCGCCGCGAGTTCGACGCGATCGGCGACCGTTCCAACCCGCGCCTGGCCCTCGCCACCGGCGTCGGCGGCCTCCTCGTCGGCGGCGGCCTCGGCACGCTCCTGGTCCACGCGACGAACAAGACGGCCGGCGCCGGCCTCGGGGACGAGATCGCCTACACCCTGCTGCGCGGCATCAGCGTCGGCCCGCTCGCCGACCGCGTCACCGGCGTCCAGGCCCCCCGCTGGGCGGACGTGATCGTCAACGTCCTGATGGCCGTGGCCTTCCTCGCGGTCCTCTACGCCTGCTTCCGCGCCCCGCGCGGCGCCTGCCTGCTCGCGGAGGAGGACGAACGCAGGCTGCGGGACCTGCTGGAGCGTCACGGCGAGCGTGACTCCCTCGGCTACTTCGCCCTGCGCCGCGACAAGGCCGTGATCTTCTCCCCGAGCGGCAAGGCGGCCATCGCCTACCGGGTCGTCGGCGGGGTCAGCCTCGCCTCCGGCGACCCGCTCGGCGACCCCGAGGCCTGGCCCGGCGCCATCGACGCCTGGCTCGCCGAAGCCCGCCGGCACGCCTGGACCCCGGCCGTGATGGGCGCGAGCGAGGAGGCCGGCACCGTCTACGCCCGGCACGGCCTGGACGCGCTGGAACTCGGCGACGAGGCGATCGTGGACCTCGCCGAGTTCACCCTCGAAGGCCGGGCCATGCGCGGGGTCCGCCAGGCCCACAACCGGGTCCGCCGGGCCGGCTGCACGGTCCGCGTCCGCCGCCACGAGGACGTCCCGGCCGAGGAGATGGCCGTCCTCGTGGACCGGGCCGACCGCTGGCGGGACGGTGCCACCGAACGCGGCTTCTCCATGGCCCTCGGCCGTCTCGGCGACCCGGCCGACGGCCGCTGCGTGATGCTGGAGTGCCGGGACCCGCACGGCGAACTTCGCGCCCTGCTCAGTTTCGTGCCCTGGGGAGAGCGCGGCCTCTCCCTGGACCTGATGCGCCGCGACCGCGCCTGCGAGAACGGCCTGATGGAGTACATGGTCGTCGAACTGCTTCTCCACGCGGAGGAGTTGGGGATCGACCGGGTCTCGCTCAACTTCGCGATGTTCCGCTCGGTCTTCGAACGCGGCGCCCGCCTCGGCGCGGGACCGGTGCTGCGCCTGTGGCGCTCGGTCCTCACGTTCTTCTCCCGCTGGTGGCAGATCGAGTCCCTGTACCGGGCCAACGCCAAGTACCGCCCGGTGTGGGAACCCCGCTTCCTGCTCTTCGCCAAGAGCGGCGACATCCCGAGGATCGGCCTGGCGAGCGCCCGCGCGGAGGGCTTCCTGACCCTGCCGGGCCGCTCATAGCCTCCCGGGCCACAGGGCGGGCGGCCGGACGGAGCCGGCGGCGTCACCGGGGGAGTAGGAGCCCGTGCCGTCGTCCGTCCACGCGGGGTCGTAGGCGCAGGGCGCGGTGGTGCCGCCGGTGAAGTACTGCCGGTCCGGGTCCCAGGTGAAGGACATCCGCTCGTCCTCGCCGTCCCGCCGCACGAACAGCGACCAGTCCCTGCCCTTCCCGCCCTCGTGGTACGACGAGACCGTCCAGCCGTCGTCCTTCAGCCGCCGGTGCAGCCGGCGCAGGCCGGGGACGGCCTGGCTCGCGGGCACGTGGTCCACCGCCCACGAGTGGGACATCCGGTAGGCGCCGTCGACGGTCTTGTCCTCCAGTCCCAGCAGCCCCCCGTCGTAGCAGTAGCCCGCGTCCACCGTGTTCTCCGTGCCGACGCCGGCGCGCTCGGCCCCCGGCGGCACCGTCCGTGTGAACCCCAGGACGTCGTACGCCTCCTGCGAGCGGCTGAAGACGCGGTCCGCCGTCTCCTCGGGCGCGACCCGGGGGAGGTCCCTGCCGTCCTCCGCGTTCCAGGTGAGCTGGATGAACAGAGCGACCACGGCGACGAACAGCAACCCGGCGCAGCCCAGACAGCCGAGGCCGAGGGTGCGGGCCCCGGACGCGGCGGAGGCGGGTCCTCCGGACGCGGGGCCGGCGGCGGGTGTGACGGTCGGTGCGGTCTCCTCGGGCATACGGCGACGCTACGGCGGCGGGCGCGGCCGGCGGATGGGCGTACCTACCCGGCCCGGCGTAGGTAGGCGTACTCAGCCGGGCACCGGCCCGCGCGCCCGGTCAGGTGCCGGTGCCGCCGCCCGGGACGATTCCGCCGCCCACCGTGAAGCCGATGACCGCTCCCCCGCCGTCCCGGCGGAAGGCGAACGGTGCTCCGCCGTGGGCCATGGCCACCTCGCGGACGATGGACAGGCCGAGGCCCGAGCCGGGCAGGGAGCGGGCGTCGGCGGCGCGGTAGAAGCGGTCGAAGATGCGCACGAGGTCGCCCTCGGCGATCCCCGGGCCGCGGTCCCGCACCTCCACCCGGACCGTCCCCGGCCGCGCCGGCCCCGTGATGCGGACCTCGATCGGCGCCTTGCCGTCCCGGTCGAACTTCGCCGCGTTCTCGACCAGGTTGGACATGGCCCGCTGGAGCATCCCGGGCCGGCCGTCGGTCGTCGTGTCCCCGCTCGCGCGCAGCACGATCTCCCGCCCGGTACGGCGCCGGGCCAGCCCCACGACGTCCTCGGCGAGGTCGGCGAGGTCCACCCGCTGGGGCGGCTCGCTGTCGGACTGCCCGGCGGCGAGGTCGACCAGCTCGTTGACCAGGTCGGTCAGTTCCCGCGCCTCCTGGGACAGGTCGGCGACCAGCTCCTCCCGGGTGGCGGGCGGAAGCTCGTCGATCCGCCGCAGCAGCGAGATGTTCGTCCGCAGGGAGGTCAGCGGCGTGCGCAGTTCATGGCCGGCGTCCTGCACCAGCCTGCGCTGGTCCTCCTCCGACTGCGCGAGCCGCCCCAGCATCCGGTCGAAGGCACGGCCGAGACGCCCCACCTCGTCCAGCCCGGCCACCGGCACCTGGATGCCGAGCTGCCGGGTGCGGGCGACGTCCTCGGCGGCGGACGTCAGGATCACCAGGCGCCGGGTGATCCGCCGGGCCAGCCACCAGCCGAACAGCCCGGCCGCCACCACGACCGCCGCCATCAGGATCAGCGTCCGCTGCTGGAGCGCCCGCAGCAGGTCCTCCGTGTCGCTGAACTCCTGCGCGACCTGGACGGCGCCCCGCCCGTCGCCGAGGGAGACGGTGGCGATGCGGAACAGGTCCTCGTCCACCCGTACGTCCTTGTGCTCGACCACCTTCCCGGCCGTCCGCGCGAGGGCCATGGCCCGGTCCCGGGCGGTGACCGGCAGCACCGGGCTGCCGTGGTCCATGATCTGCCCCTGCGCGCCGAGCACCTGGACGTCGGTGCGGGCGGGACGGACCAGATCGTGCCCCGGACGGGAGGAGGAGAAGTCCTCCGGACCCATCGTGTGCTGCCGCACCTCGTCCCGGACGTCCTGCACGACCTGGGTGAACACCGACTGCTGGTCCACCCGGACGAGCCGCGCGGCGGAGTTGTACGACATGATGCCGACGAGGATCGTGACCGCGGCGGTGACGGCCGCGAAGGACACCGCGAAGGTGGTGCGCAGGGAGACCAGCTTCGGCCGGGGCCGGTCCGGCAGCCACCGGCGGCCCACCTAGTCCTCCCGGAGCACGTAGCCCACGCCCCGCACCGTGTGGATCAGCTGCGGGGCACCGGGCTCGTCCAGCTTGCGGCGCAGATAGCCCACGTAGACGGCGAGGTTCTTGGAGCCGGGGCCGAAGTCGTAGCCCCAGATGCGGTCGTAGATCGTGGAGTGGTCGAGCACGATGCCGGCGTTGCGCACGAGCAGTTCCAGCAGCTCGAACTCGGTACGGGTCAGTTCCAGCTCGCGCCGGCCGCGCCAGGCCCGGCGGGCCTGGAGGTCCATGCGCAGTCCTGCGGCCTCGATCTGCCGGTCGGAGGAGACCGGTGCCTCGCGGACCGGGCCCTCCTGGCCACCGCCGGGGACGGGCACCGGGCTGGTACGGCGCAGGAGCGCGCGGAGCCGGGCGAAGACCTCCTCGACGTCGAACGGCTTGACCACGTAGTCGTCGGCGCCGGCGTCCAGGCCGGCGATGCGGTCGGCGGTCTCCACGAGGGCCGTGAGCATGAGGATGGGCGTGCGGTCCCCCTCGGCGCGCAGCACCCGGCACACCTGGAGCCCGTCGATGCCCGGCATCATCACGTCGAGGACGAGCACGTCCGGCGGGTTGCGGTGCGCCTGCGCGAGCGCTTCCACACCGTCGGCGACCGCCGTGACCTCATACCCCTCCAGCGTCAGGGCACGCTCCAGGGCATGACGGATGGCACGGTCGTCTTCGGCGAGCAGCACAGTCTGGGGCACATCCCCAGTCTGCCAAGGCCTCCGCCGGTTCGGCCGGGCCCGCTGGACCTACGATCACCCTTTTTACCGGCCTCTCACCGTCACAGGAGCAACCGCCGAAGCGCCCGTCCCACTCGGCCGACCGAGCCTCCCAGGAGGTCTCGGCGGGCCGAGTCGGGTGGTGGGCGAGGTTCAGCGCCGCAGCGCCGCGAGCTGTTCGGCGAAGGGCACAACGGCCTCCTCCTCCCGCCGCGGAGCCAACGGCATCAGCGCGGCGAGCTCCGCCGCGGCCCGTTCGATCCGCTCGGCGAGCCCTTCGGCGCCCCAGTCCTCGGACGCGGCGTACACCGCGGTGGGGACGACGACGGCGCGGAGGTAGGCGAACAGCGGCCGCAGCGCGTGCTCCAGCACCAGCGAGTGCCGCCCGGTGCCCCCGGTCGCGCCGATCAGCACCGGCTTGCCCGTCAGCGCGTCCTTGTCCAGCACGTCGAAGAACGACTTGAACAGCCCGCTGTAGGAGGCGCTGAACACCGGCGTGACCACGATCAGCCCGTCGGCCCGGGTCACCGCGTCCTGCGCGGCGGCGAGCGCCTTCCCGGCGAACCCGTTGGTGAAGTTGTGCGCGATCTCGACGGCGAGGTCGCGCAGCTCGACCACCTCGATGTCCACCGGCGTCGCACGGTTCACCGCGGCGGCGAGCCGGTCGGCGAGCAGCCGGGTGGAGGACGGGACGCTCAGCCCCGCCGACACCACGACCACCTTCATACGCTCGCTCATACGGTGCTCTCCTCCTTCTTCTCCTGCTCCTCCTGCGCGTCCCGCGTGTTCTTCGCGGCGAGCAGCGACTGGTGGGTCGGCGCCTCGGGCACATCCGCGCCGCGCCCCTTGGCGAACTCCTCGCGCAGCACCGGCACGACCTCCTCGCCGAGCATGTCCAGCTGCTCCAGGACGGTCTTCAGCGGCAGCCCGGCGTGGTCCATCAGGAACAGCTGGCGCTGGTAGTCACCGGCGTACTCGCGGAACGACAGCGTCTTCTCGATCACCTGCTGCGGCGAGCCCACCGTCAGCGGGGTCTGCTCGCTGAAGTCCTCCAGCGACGGCCCGTGACCGTAGACGGGCGCGTTGTCGAAGTACGGGCGGAACTCCCGCACCGCGTCCTGCGAGTTCTTCCGCATGAACACCTGTCCGCCCAGCCCGACGATCGCCTGCTCGGGCGTGCCGTGCCCGTAGTGGGCGTACCGGCTCCGATAGAACTCCACCATCCGCTTGGTGTGGTCGGCGGGCCAGAAGATGTTGTTGTGGAAGAAGCCGTCGCCGTAGTACGCGGCCTGCTCGGCTATCTCCGGCGAGCGGATCGAGCCGTGCCACACGAACG